>JBGTJT010000321.1:0-7307 GCA_041744995.1 Pirellulales bacterium
CGTCATTCGGATTTCGACATTCGTCATTACTCCACTTCCATCTCGCATCCGCTGGCAGGCAAGAAAGTGTAAATCAACATCGCCCTCCCAGCCTGCCACTACAGTCCGAAGTCGCGAATCGTCAGCAGGCTTTCAAATGCATAGCCGCGACTGGTGAAGGCTTCGGCGCCTCCTTCCAGGCGATCGATGATGGCCAGTACGCCTTGGATCTTCAGGCCGAACGCCTCGCAATGTTCGATGGCCTGCAGCGACGAGCCGCCGGTGGTCACCACGTCTTCGACGATCACGAGCGATTCGCCCGCGACGACCGGGCCTTCGACCAGGCGGCCGGTGCCGTGCCCTTTGGCTTCCTTGCGCACAATCACGCCGCGGAGCGGGATGCCGCGGAGGCCGGCGGTGGTGATGATCGCCCCGGTGATTGGATCGGCGCCGATCGCCATCCCGCCGACCGCGTCGGGCAGGTTGTCGCGGAGCAATTCCAGCATGCCCGCGCCGACCTGAACCGCGCCGCGGCTGTCGAGCGTGAGTTGCCGGCAGTCGAGGTAATACTTGGCCTGCTTGCCGCTGGCCAAGGTGAAGTCGCCGAATTGCAGCGCCCGCTCGCGCACCAATTCAATCAAGGCGGCCTTGTCGTACTGGAAATCCGCGTCCATGTCGCCTGTTCCTGTCGTTAATAAAAAAGTCAGTAGTTCCAATTTCTATGTTGCGAACAATTCGACAACTTCAATGGTGGCGACGCAAGCTGTCAGCTATCAGCCGTCAGCAGCGAGGAACCACGTTTTTCCATGCTGATGGCTGATAGCTGATCGCTGACAGCTAACGTTGGGCCATCGATCAGTTAAGTCCTTCGTCAAAAATCTGGAACTACTGAAACTCGAAATGCTACTTGTGCTTGAGCACTAGCACCGGGCAATGCGCCAGGCGGACCACGCGTTCGGCGACCGAGCCGATCAGTAGCCGCTTGATGCCGGTGCGGCCGTGCGACGGCAGCACGATTAGGTCGGCTTCGATGCTCTCGGCGAAGCTGACCACCTCTTCGCCGGCGTCGCCGACGCTGACCAACACGTCGATCCCTTCGTAACGCTCGTCGGAAAGTCGCTGGGCCAGCACCTCGCCGGCGTGGCGGCGACGCTCGTCGTCGTCGATGGCGTCCCAGACGACGCCCGGCTCGTTGACCATCAGGATCGGCAGCACATGAATCACATGCACGCCGGCGGCGCCGCCGACAATATCGACCGCCGCGTCGACGGCCGCCAATGATTCAGGCGAGAAGTCAACCGGAACAACACAAGTTTGAGGATGCCAGGGCATAGGTGGATTTAGGATTTAGGATTTCAGGTTTCAGGTTTCAGGTTTCAAACCTCACGCCTCACGCCTCACGCCTCAAACCTCAAACCTCAAACCTCAAACCTCACGCCTCACGCCTCAAGCCTCCCTAGTCCGCATCTTGGGTGTCCTTGGTGTCGGTGCCTAGCGGTCCGCGGATGTCTTCCATTTCGACCGGCGGTAAGCTGAGCACCCGGTAGGTGCAAAAGGTAGCCAAGCTCACAACCGAGCCGACCGAGAGAATCATGATGATCCAGCCCCAGAGGGTCAAGTCGTTCGGCTCGACCGCCTCAGCGGCCAATAGCAGGAATTGTACGCCAGGATTCATTTGATCTCCTCCTCGTCGTCGGATTCGTCGTCGCCTTCAAGATTGTCGAATCGTCCTTCCGCTTCCCAACGCTTGCCGGCGATGTGAATCAGGATCAGCAGAAAGACAATCAGGATGGCCACGAAGATCATCGTCAGCATCGCCACCTGACTGTTGAGGATGTTCTCCGCGTAGCCGGCTTTATGTTCAAATAGCTGGACGCGGCCGTTTTGTTGAATCATCCGGTATTTCAGCGCTCCGATGCGGCGTTCGCCCTCTTCGGTCAGTCGCGATTCGCGAATCTCCCACGTATCGCCCCACTGGTTGACGGCGAAGACCCACTGGTCGTCTGCCTTGATCTCGGCGGCAGTTAATTCCATCCGCAGCGCCGGCGGCAACAGGGCTGGCGTGGTCGATTGTTCCAGCGCGGTGGTGACATAAAAATCCTGGTCGCCGTTGACCTGAACCGCCGCCTGCTTACTGGGAATCGTTTGCCAGGCGAACAGTACGAAGATCACGCCCAAGTAGACCGGCACGACGTATTTAAGCATGTACTGCACGAAGCGGGGGATGCGCAGGTGCGCTCCCTTGTGCGCTTCGCGCTCGCCGCGGGCGATACCGAAAATCCATCCGTACAGAATCGACTGGAACAAAGCCAGCAGGAAGATGAACACCGTGCCGACCCAAAAGTCCATCATGTCCAAGGCGACCATGCCCTGGGAGAAGTAGACTACGAACAGCGCGCCCATGGCGGCCAGCAGTCCCAGCAGGGCCGCCGAGGCGTGCCGCTTTAGCCCGAAGCCTTCTTCCAGAAACGCGATCACCGGTTGCAGCATCGAGAGGCTGCTGGTTATTGCGGCGATAAACAACATGAAGAACCACAAGAAGCCGAAAATTCGCCCGCTGGGGACCGCGATTCCCAGGATCTGCTGCGGCATCTGTGCGAACACGTTCGGCAAGGCGTTGAAACCGAGGCCGAAGGTGCCGTAGTCTCCGGCAGCCATACCGAGAAAGATGAATGCCGCGGGTATGGTGATCAGCCCGCCCAGGCAGACCTCGAAGAACTCGTTCATGCTGCTGGCGGTCAGTCCGCTCAGCACGACGTCGTCCCTGCGGCGCATGTAACTGGCGTAGTTGATGATAATGCCGAAGCCGACCGAGAGGCTGAAAAATATCTGTCCGCTGGCGGCCAGCCAGGTTTGCGCCTCCCAAAGTTTCTCTCCGGCGGGGTTCCACATGAACCCCAGCCCTCCCAGCACCGATTGATTGGGCTTGTCTGCGTCTGGCGTGCCGAGCGTGAGCACGCGGACCAGCACGATCAGCGCCAGAATAACCAACGTCGGCATGGCAAAGCGGCAGAAGACCTCGATCCCCTTGGTCACGCCACGGTAGATAAAGAAAAAGTTCAACGCGAAGGTAGCCAATAGAATCCACAAGAAGATTCGATTGCCATCGGTGCTGAGCAACACGCCGTTTTCGTTCTTGCCGACGAAAAAGTCGAAGTAATTGGTGAAGTCTTCAGGCGAGTTGGCCCCCACCAGACGCTCGTCGCCAATCAGGTAGCGAAATGCGTAGCCCAGGCACCACGCCTCGATCACCACGTAATACATGTAGATGACCAGCGGAATCAACAGCGCCAGCACGCCGAAGTATTTGGAGCATTTGTTTCGCCAGATCACTGAGTAGATGCCCGGCGCGGAGTTGAAGCCGCGCACTCCGCCGTAGCGGCCCATGGTCCACTCGGCCCAACAGAGCGGGATGCCCAGCACCAGCAGCGAAATGAAATAGGGGAGCATGAACGCCCCGCCGCCGTTTTGAGCCGCCTGGCCCGGAAAGCGGAGAAAGTTGCCCAGCCCCACCGCACTGCCGGCCACGGCCAGGATCACGCCAATCCGAGTCGCCCATTGTTCCGGCTGCTTTAGCTTGGCCACAAGTATTCTCCTTGGCGTTGAGCGACTTGGCGTTGACCGATCCTTCTCCACAGCGGTCCTTATCGAGCTTTTCCTGCTAGCAACAAACGCGACCGCATGCCACTATTTAGCGACTAAGCCTTGTATTGTCAATCGCTTGCGCTTATTCGCCCCGATTCCCAATAATTAAACAACATATACTTGTCATAAATGCGGAAATGTCTATGATAATGGGTGAGAGTCATTACCATCTGGAAAGATCCATGTCGACCACAATTGAAAGCTCCGATACCGCCATTCTCGATCTGCTTCGCCAGCAGAATTCGATTGGGGTGAGCGAATTGGCCGACGCCATGAACGTCACGGCGACGGCCGTTCGTCAAAGGCTCAATCGATTGATGGGACAAGGGCTGATCGAGCGGCGCACCGTGCGGCAAGGCCGGGGGAGGCCGAGCCACCAGTATGCGCTTACCGAGCAGGGCCGCCGCAAGACGGGCGCGAACTTCACCGACCTGGCGATGACCCTGTGGCGCGAGTTGCGGGCGATCCCCGACACGGAAGTCCGCCGTGGGCTTTTGAAGCGGATCGCCCAGGGCATGGCGGCCGGCTACGCGGGCAAGGTGCAAGGTGCCACGGCCGAAACTCGCATGCAGCAGGTGGCCGACTTATTCGGCAGCCGGGGCGTGGCGTTCGACGTGGATACTTCCGGCGCTACGCCGGTGCTCAACGCCCGAGCCTGCCCCTATCCCGATCTGGCCGAGCAGGATCGGGGCATTTGTGCAATGGAAAAAATGTTGTTTAGTGAGTTGATCGAGCAAGACGTGAAGTTGTCCGACTGCCGGCTGGACGGCGGCGATTGCTGTTCGTTCGAGTTGGCGCAGATTGAGCCGTTAGGGAGCGATTCCAAAGTTTAGCGGCTGTCGACGCGTGGAAGTATTTCCTACAATTATGGATTCGGCGATTCGTGGACAAGTGATTCAATCAGCAAACGACGAGTGAGATTGCAAGAACATGACAAAACCGTGGATTGAAGGGCGTTTTGAAGAGAACGTACTTACGACCAACCTGGAACAGGCGATCAACTGGGCGCGGCAGTCGAGCATTTGGCCGATGACCTTCGGCTTGGCTTGCTGCGCCATCGAGATGATGGCGGCCGGCGCCAGCCGCTACGACATGGACAGGTTTGGCGCAGGCGCCTTTCGGGCGACGCCGCGTCAGGCGGACCTGATGATCGTCGCCGGCACGGTCACCTACAAAATGGCCAGTCGCGTGCGGCGGCTGTACAACCTGATGCCCGACCCCAAGTTCGTGATCGCAATGGGCGCTTGCACCGTCGGTGGCGGGCCGTATTTCAAGTACGGCTACCACGTCGTCAAAGGGGTCGACTTGGTCGTGCCGGTCGACGTGTACGTGCCCGGCTGCCCGCCGCGGCCGGAGGCGTTGTTGGAAGGACTGATGCGCATCCAAGACAAGATCAAGGGTCAGAAAATCACCCGTCGGCATTCCGACGGCATCCTCGCCGACGAGTTGCCGATTCCGCATCACAGCGGTTATGTACAAGTGCCGGAAGAACCACACGAGTTGGTCTACGATCACCAAAAAGTCAGCGGGTAGCAATACCAGCACGAAGCGCAAGCGAGTGCATCGGCACGACGAACGACAATACGATCAGCAAGTGTCCTGAAGCCGAGAACGGCAAGAAGTAAACATGAGTGAAGCCGAAACCCTGAAAATTTCCGATCTGCACGTGTCCGTCAGTGGCAAGCCGATCCTCCGCGGCGTCGACCTGGAGTTGCGCCGCGGCGAGACGCACGCCCTGATGGGGCCCAACGGCTCCGGCAAGAGCACGCTGGGGCTGGCAATTGCAGGTCATCCGAAATACGAGATCACGCAAGGCTCGATCACAATGGGCGATGTGGACGTGCTGGAACTGGAGGCCGACGAGCGCGCTCGGGCGGGCATCTTCATGGCCTTCCAGCGTCCGATGGCGGTGCCCGGCGTGAAGATGGCCGACTTCCTGCGGCACGCCACCACCAACGTCCACAACCCGAATCGCAAGGAAGGCGAAGACCTGATCCCCATGCGGGAGTTCCGCAAGGAACTGCGCGACAAGATGGGGCAGTTAAAGATCGATACGGAATTCGCCCGGCGATACGTCAACGACGGCTTCTCCGGCGGCGAGATGAAGCGGGCCGAGATTTTGCAGCTTGCCATGTTGCAGCCGAAGTTTGCCATCCTCGACGAAACCGACAGCGGCCTGGACGCCGACGCCGTGCGACTGGCGAGCGAGAGCATCGCGACGATTCGCGGCGGCGAGATGGGCATCCTGATCATCACGCACCACGAACGGCTGCTCGAACACAACGTTCCGCAAGTCACGCACGTGATGCTGGCCGGCAAGATCGTCGAGACGGGCGGACCGGAACTGGCGATGGAGTTGCACAAGGACGGCTTCGATCGCATCCGTCAAAAGTACCCGGACATCGACGCCGCCCAAAAGGCGATGGAAAACGAAGAAGCGGAAGCCTCGTTCGCTTCCTAGCAGATCGAGTTATGAGAAAGTATTGCGATACCACATCAGCCGGAGGGCGCTAGCCCCCGGTTCTGTCAAAAATCGGACGCGATCGCGCGGACGGCTGATGTGTTGAAACCGGTTCGAGTGTGATTCGCACGAAAGTGAAGTGATAAAAATGGCTACCGACCTGAAACCCGCCAAGTCCTACGATCCCGCCTTGGGCGAGATCAACAAGTACGATTTCCGCACCGCCTCGAAGGACATCTTCAAGGCCAAGCGGGGATTGAATCGCGAGATCGTCGCGCAGATTTCCGAGATGAAGGGAGAACCTGGCTGGATGCGGGACTTCCGGCTGAAGGCGCTGGAAATCTTCGAGGCCAAGCCGATGCCCAAATGGGGCGGCGACATCGCCATCAATTTCCAGGACATCTACTACTATCTCAAGCCGGCCGACCACCAAGGCAAGACCTGGGACGACGTGCCGGCCGAGATCAAGGAGACGTTCGATCGGCTGGGCATCCCCGAGGCGGAGAAGAAATTTCTCTCCGGCGTGAAGGCCCAGTTCGAGAGCGAAGTGGTATACGGCTCGTTGCAGGAAGATCTCTCCAAGCAGGGCGTGATCTTCACCGACACCGATACCGCGCTCCGCGAGCACTCCGACCTGCTCCGCAAGCACTTCGCCACCGTCATCCCGCCGGACGACAACAAGTTCGCCGCACTCAACTCGGCCGTCTGGTCGGGCGGGTCGTTCATCTACGTGCCGCCGGGCGTATCGATCGATTTCCCGTTGCAGGCGTACTTCCGCATCAACGCGGAAAATATGGGACAGTTCGAGCGGACGTTGATCATCGTCGACGAGGGGGCCAAGATTCACTACGTCGAGGGCTGCACCGCCCCGATGTACACGACCGAGAGCCTTCACTCGGCCGTGGTCGAGATCAAGGTCATGAAAAACGCACGTTGCCGCTATACGACCATCCAGAACTGGGCCAACAATATCTACAATCTGGTGACCAAGCGAGCGATGGCCTACCAGGACGCCGTGATGGAGTGGGTCGACGGCAACCTGGGCAGCCGGCTGACGATGAAGTACCCGGCCGTCTACATGATGGAACCGGGCGCTCGCGGCGAGATCCTTTCGATCGCGTTCTCCTCCAAGGGCCAGCATCAAGACGCCGGTGCCAAGCTGGTGCATTGTGCTCCCAATACCACGGGCCAGATCATCAGCAAGTCGATCTCCAAGAACGGC
>JBGTJT010000322.1:0-7262 GCA_041744995.1 Pirellulales bacterium
CGCGGGCGACGCTTTTTTTATTTGGTGGAAGTCGGATGGCCCGTTTCCACACGTCTCAGAGACGCAAGACCGTCCGGCGACCAACCTGCGCCGGGTCGTGCTGGCAATGGATACCAGCACGCAGCACGAGCAAGTGCATCGGCGCTGGTACACGCTCAGCCAATTCAGGCGAATGCCGGCTCGCCAAGCAAGCTCCTCCGCGGATGCACTCGCTCTCCGCGTCGCGCTGGTATTGCACTCGCTGGCGTATTAAACCTGACAGCAGCGGCACGTCCCGGTGATCGCCGTCGACCTGCAAGGCGTTCGGGACCAATCGGCCTGTCGCTGGTTTGCCGCGACGGCCCTGCCCAAACGCGCGTCGCTGCCTGCTTAACATGATGGCAGCGGGTGGAATGGACCGCGCCGGATCGGCAATTGCGGAATTTTCTTCAGCCTCTCTAAGCCTATTCTGTCTTGTGGCTTAGCAGTTCTTCAGGCGACGTGGCAGGGGTCGTCGCGGTCACAATGGCACACTGCTTGCGTTGCGTGCTTTCCGGATTTGAAGTCTTGGCCTGCTAGCGAATAGGGCCCCCTGGCCAGTCAAGCTCCTTCGAGTCCCAGTGTTGGGCATCTGGGCCTGAGAAATTCCTTCTGATCCTTCTGACTTGATGAGGCTACGAAACATGAGATCGCTAAGACCGACCAGCAGGTACTGGTCATTGTTCGGATTGCTAATGTTGATGGGCGGTGCGACCCTGTACTTCGCTCCCGCTAAGACTGCATGGGCGCAAGATGACGCTGTTGAAACGGTAACAGCCGCCGATACCGAGGTGCTTGCTGAAGCCGCCGAGGGCGAGGCAGTGGCCGCGGAGTTGCAAGAGGCGACGTTCGAGGAATCGACGATCTACACGATCAATACGATGATCATGTTCTTCTGCGCCGTCCTGGTGCTGTTTATGCAAGCCGGCTTTGCGATGGTTGAAGTCGGACTGAACTCGGCCAAGAATACCGTCAACATTTTATTCAAGAACATCATGGACGTCTCTGTGGGCGTTCTGCTGTTTTTCCTTGTCGGTTACGGCTTGATGTATGGAAGCGGCAATAGTTGGTTCGGATGGGGCGGTGTTGGAATCTCACTAGACGACCTGAGCAACAATGCCATGAGCGGCGACTACAGCCATGCCGCCGACTTCCTATTCCAGGCCGCTTTCGCCGCGACCGCCGCGACCATCGTTTCCGGAGCGGTCGCTGGACGGATGAAGTTCGAAGCCTATTTGGTTTACAGCGCTTTCCTGACCGCCTTGATATATCCCATCAGTGGATATTGGAAATGGGGCGGAGGCTGGGCCGATCAAATGGGCTTCCAGGATTTCGCGGGATCAGCGGTGGTCCACGCGGTGGGCGGATTTGCCGGGCTTGCTGGTGCGATCGTGCTTGGTCCCCGACTGGGCCGATTTGTGAAGGGCAAATCGATGCCGATGCCGGGGCACAACCTGGCGTTCGCCGCGTTGGGTGTGTTTATCTTGTGGATTGGCTGGTACGGATTCAATCCAGGTAGTCAGCTTACCTATGCCGGAGTGGCCAACATCAATGCCACGACCTGGATTGCCGTAACGACCAGTTTGGCCGCTTCGGCCGGAGTCTGCGCGGCCTTGATCACCGGATGGATACTATTCCGAAAGCCCGATCTCACCATGGCACTGAACGGCGCCTTGGGGGGATTGGTGGGAATCACCGCCAACTGCGACGCCGTTACCTATCCCTGGGCGATTCTCATTGGGGCTGTCGCTGGAGTGATTGTCGTACTTGGCATTGTCATGCTCGACAAGCTCAAGATCGATGACCCCGTCGGCGCGTTCCCCGTCCATGGGATGTGCGGCATCTGGGGTTGTCTGGCACTGGGTATTGTGCCGAATAAGTGGCTGGCCGATGGCACCACCAACTTGGGAGTGCAATCGCTCTGCACGGCCGCCATCTGTGCCTGGGCCTTCGGTACCATGTTCGGACTGTTCTTCGTGCTCAAGATGATCGGCATGTTGCGGGTCAGTCCCGAGGAAGAGCAAGACGGACTGGACATGTCGGAACATGGCATGCACGCCTATCCGTCGCACCTGGTCGTGGACCACTACGGTGGCGGGTCGAGTCCCGCGCCACGGCCCGAGCCGGTGGGTGCTCGATAAGCGGCCGACTCGCGGCTGCGGAGAAATGTTAACGCGTCTAGTAGGTGAGTGAGGGGTTGGAAAGGTGTGGGGCGTCATGGGCTGTTTCGCATTGCTGCACAGTGGCTTTACGCCGGGCCAACGTGCGGCGGTGCGGTCTCCGGCAGTCCATGGCGCCCCACCCGACCTCGCTAGATGAAACGAATGTGATCGCGGACGCCGCCCCAACCAGGGAAGCATTCAGGAAGAAAGCACTTCGGCTCTTGCCTGGGCCAGAAGGATGCCCCAATGGCTTGGGTGGGCGCTCCGCCTAGCCTGCCCAAGCCGGGGCATTTTTTGTGGACTTCGCTCGCCGGGGCGGCTCTTAAGGACAGCTCAAAGGCAATTTCGGTATTTGCGGGTTCCAATTGAACAGGAGGAAACGAAGGGAACAGAGAGAAAACATGACTCCGTTGCCTCTCGTCTCCTTTGTTGTCTAGGAAATCAGTTAGTTGAATATCCGAAGATGACTATCGCATCGAGCGGTTTCAACGGTATTGGCTAACCATTGCCTTCCATTTGAAGGAATGACCGAATGTGTTGGTGTTGGGGATTGAAACCGGATTTCATCGATCAATAAATCAATTTGTGGGTGAGCTGATTTGCTCAATGAGGATTCGCAATCCATTACAAACTGTTTGCAAATCGTCGAGGAGCAAACGAAGTAGACGAGAGGCAACAGAGGCGATTCACCCCTCCGTTCTCTTCGTTTCCTCCTGCCCCGAAAATTTCATCAAACCGGGTGCCGCCTAGCGGCATGACGGACTGTTCAAATACCGAAGTTAATTTTGAGCCATCCCCTAAAAACGGTTGTCGCGTGGCAGGTTGAAAGGATTCAACCCGCCGACAACCAATCCGCGGGTCGCTCGACCTACTCTTGCCGCGCCTCGCGGCACCGCTTACGATCAAGGCTGCCACAGCAGCGTCCGGTCGTTTTCTCCTCCCCCCAAAGTGAAAGCATGGATTTCCCATGAAGCTTATCATCGCGATCATCCAGCCGAGTCAGCTCGAATCCGTGAAGAATGCCTTGACCGAGGTCGAAGTCTTCCGGCTCACCGTGATGGACTGCCAAGGGTTCGGCCGTCAGAAGGGACACACCGAGGTGTATCGGGGACACGAATTCTCAGTCAATCTGCTCCGCAAGGTGCAGTTGGAGATTGCCGTGAACGACGAATTCGTCGAGCCGACCGTCGAGGCGATCATCAAGGGGGGCCGCTCCGGCGAAAAAGGGGCCATCGGCGACGGCAAAATCTTTGTGCTGCCGCTGGAAGACTGCATCCGCATCCGCACCGGCGAACGGGGCCGCGAAGCGATCTAGCTACGCATCCAGCGGGCCTTTCGCGCTCGGCATCCAGCGGCAGATTGCGATGCCCAGGAAGTACAGTCCGATAAGTGGGCCGGCCATCATCATCATGCTCATCGGATCGGCAGGCGTGAGCACCATCGAGATGACGGCGATCACCAGCACGGCGATCCGCCATTTCTGCAGGTAGACTTCGACGGAGAAGATGCCGACCCGATGCAAAAACAGCATCACCAGCGGCAATTGAAAGCTGAGTCCGAAGCCGACCGGCAAGAACAGCGCGAAGCTGAGCCATTCGTTGATCCGCGGGTCGGGGTCGATGCCCAGGCTGCGATTGTAGCTGAACAGGAAATTCAGCACGTACGGCAGAACGACAAAAAAGCAAAATGCGGCACCGGTCAAAAACAGCACCACGCTGAACGGTAGGAAGATGTTTACATACCGCTTTTCATGCGGGTACAACCCGGCGGCGATAAACGACCACATGTGATAGAAGATCATGGGGCTGGTGAGGATGATCCCCGCCACGACGCCCGCTTTGAGCCAGATCATGAACGCCTCCTGCGAGGCGAGCGATTTGATCGCGACGCGAGGGTCGTCTTCCACACGACGCCAAGTGAACAGCGGCACCAAGTCGACTCCGGTGAGTTTGGGCTTTGCCTGGCCGTCGGCTGCCTCGCCGGAGGGTTGCCGCGGCGATTCGCCCGAAGTCGCCGGCGGGGGAAAAGTATCGGGATACTGCGCTTGTAAATTCCCCAGCACTGCGGGCGGATAGATCGTGATGACCTCGAAAATGTAACCGTCTTCCACCAGCGAGGCGATTTGGGACTCGTCGTAATGGACCGGCTGGTTCCGCTCTTGCTGCGACTTGGAGAATTCCTCGAACTTGAGCAGGGCGTTCTCGATATAGTATTCGCCCAGCGAATCCTGCAGCGGCAACTTGATCAGGTTGACCACGTATTCGCCGAAAAACAGCCCCACACAGGTGCCGACCACCACCCATAGCAGCGCCTTGATGAGACACGACCGTAGTTCTTCGAGGTGTTCCCCGAAGCTCATCGTGCTCGACTCGAATAGGTCTTGTTCGTGGGGCTGCGGCATCGAGGAAGGAGGTCTTTAGGAGGAGGGCGAAAACCCGCAGGCCGCCGCAGGTCGATTTGAGTCGTAACTCGAACTATAGTTCGATCATAGCAACGGCGGGCGACAACAGCAACAAGGCTGGGAACGCGACCGCGTCTTGCGGCGGCGGCAGGGGCTTCGGCAGGGCGACAGACTGCCTCATTGAAGTTGCCGCCGGGAAATGCATGATAAAAGGAATATCTTAAAGCCACACGAGCCAGGACACCCCCATGACCGAAACCGCCGGGCGCATGCTTTATCCGTTGCGATTTGAGCCAATCTTCCGCCGCTACATCTGGGGCGGCAGGCGGCTGGGGACGGAACTTGGCAAGCCGATCGGCGAGGGGGACGATTATGCCGAGAGTTGGGAAATCGTCGATCATGGCGACGATCAGAGCCGCGTTGCCGCAGGCAACCTGGCCGGCGCCTGCCTGAGAGAGTTGGTCGACGAGCACGCAGACGAATTATTCGGCCGCCACGTTCCCCAGCAAATCTTCCCGCTGCTGGTCAAGTTCCTCGACTGCAACCGGAATCTCTCCCTGCAAGTGCATCCGGATGACGCGCGGGCGGCCCGGCTCGATCCGCCCGATCTCGGTAAGACCGAGGCCTGGATCGTCATGGACGCCGCCCCTGGAGCGGTCGTCTACGCCGGGCTGAAGTCGGGCACGACGCCGGAAGAGTTCGCCGAGGCGTGCCACCAAGGCACCTGTCAACCGCTGCTGCATCAATTCGAGCCGCGTCCGGGCGACTGTATATTCATTCCCGCCGGAACCGTGCATGCGCTGGGCGAGGGGCTGCTGGTCGCTGAAATCCAACAAGCCAGCGACACCACCTATCGGCTGTTCGACTGGAATCGACTCGGCGCCGACGGCCAGCCGCGTCCGCTCCATCTGGAAAGCGGCCTGGAAGCCGTCGACTACCAAGGCACCGAACTGGCCGCCCAGCGTCCGCAAGCCACCGACCAGCCGCACGTCGAGCGACTGGTGGAATGCGACAAGTTCGTCATCGATCGCTGGCAGTTTACAGGGGAGCGGCCGATCGGCGGCGACGGACGGTTTCATGTGGTGGTCGTCCTCCAAGGCGAGATGCAGGTGCAGAACGATCCGGCCGAGGCGCCGCTGCGCAAGGGGGAATCGATGCTGCTGCCCGCCTCTTGCGGCGAAACGCTGCTGGCAACAGCGGACGACGTGGTCTTTTTGGACTCGTATCTTCCGTAATTCGCCGAGCTTCACGCCGCGTGCTAGCGTATGGTGGCGGGTCAGATTTTCTCTATCAGATTTTCTCCTTGCGTTTCTACCGATAGCGCGTATACTCTCGGCGAAACTGTATTCGCCGCCGCCTCCACCCCCTCGCCGAACATGCATCGCAGTCGCCATCTCGCCGTCGCTATGCTGTTGGTCGGGTTGCTGGGATGCGCGAATGTGCAGGGGCCGCTGACCCGCGTTCCCCGCAGTTACGATTACGAACAGCGGTACATCCAGCGGTTCGATCCCTATCCGGAGACCGACGTCGGCCCGGCGCTGGTCGGCGCCCGTCCCCCCGGCTTCGACGCCCAATTGGCCGAGCCGGCCCGCGCCCGCTGGGTCAGCAACGGCCAGGTCATGCCCGCACCGAACTATTAGTAAGACCCAAATCGGCCGTCCTACAGTTTTGCCGCTCTGTCAGGTAAGATGAACTACGCACCTTTCCATTGAGCGTAAGTTCCCTTAGCAACCAGGGCGGGCGATTCATGCCGCGACATCAAAAGCCTCGCGATCCTCGCGTAACCGGGGCTTCGACCCATAAGAAAAAGCGTAAGCCGTCTCGGCCGACCACGCGGTCGGCGGTGCGGGCTACGGCCGAATCGCAGCCGTTTACCAATCTGGTGCGACTCCAAAAGGTGTTGGCCGCCGCGGGGGTTGCCAGCCGCCGCGAATGCGAGAAGCTGATCGAGGAAGGCCGCGTCGCCATCGGCGAGCGTATCGTCACGCAACTTGGCACGCGGGTTGATCCGACGACGCAGAAGGTGTTTGTCGACGGCGAGCCGCTGCCGCAGCCCAAGCTGGTCTACTTCGCCGTACACAAGCCGCAAGGGGTTGTGTCGACCAGCCGCGACGAATGGGGCCGCGCCCGCGTCACCGACATGGTGCCGCCCGGCGCGGGGCGGGTGTTTACGGTCGGTCGACTCGATATGCATAGCGAGGGGCTGATCCTATTGACCAACGACGGCGCGTTGGCCAACCGGCTGACGCATCCGCGCTACGGCATCGAAAAAACCTATCACGTGCAAGTCGCCGGCAAGCCGGACAACAGCGTGCTGGAGGCGCTGAAGCGAGGCGTCCATTTGGCCGAGGGGGTGGCGCAGGTCGAGCGGGTGCGGATCAAATCGCATCATAAGCGGAGTTCGCTGCTGGAGATGGTCCTCTCGGAAGGCCGCAATCGCGAGATTCGCCGCATGTTGGCCACGTTGGGACATAAAGTGCAGCGGCTGCGGCGAGTGGCGATCGGCCCGCTGCGACTGGGGGAATTGCCCCCCGACTCCTATCGGCCTCTGACTCGCGACGAAGTTACCGCCTTGCGGGAAGCGGCGGAGAACATCGCGCCGACGCCGTCGAAAGGCCCCACCCGCAAGCGTTTCACGCCGGCCAAGTCCCGCGCCAAGTCCTCCAGCAAGCCGGCCGCGT
>JBGTJT010000323.1:0-5626 GCA_041744995.1 Pirellulales bacterium
GGTGGCCGGAGTCGTCCCGATGCCGCCTGCGCCTGCCGGCTACGGGTTAAACCACTGGATCATGCTTGACCATTGGATCGCAAGAAGTGAAACTGGAAGCACTCACTGGTCACTTTGCCCGCCATCCATTTTCCCTCCAGCGGAGTTCTTGCCATGCCACGGTTCCTTTGCTCTGTGTTGTCGCTTGCTGTTGTTTTCGCCGCCGCCTCAACCGCCGTTGCCCAAAACTGGCCCGCCTGGCGCGGTCCGCATCTCAACGGCGTGAGCGAGGCCAAGAGCCCGCCGACCAAGTGGAGCAAGACAGAAAACGTCCTGTGGCGGACCGAACTGCCCGGGCCGGCCGGCAGCACGCCGGTTGTGTGGGGAGATCAAATCTTCTTGACCTCGGTGGAAGGCGATCAACTCGTGCTGGTCTGCCTGGGGACCGACGGCAAGATGCAGTGGAAGAAAAACGTCGGCCCAGGCAACAAGGATGTCCGCGGTGACGAAGGCAACTCGGCCAGTCCCACGCCGTCGACAGACGGCAAACACGTGTGGGCCTTTTATGCCAACGGCATTTTCGTCTGTTACGACGTCGAGGGAAATGAAATCTGGAAATTCAACGTCGAGGATCGCTTTGGCAAGTTGGATATTGCCTTCGGCATGACCAGCACGCCGATTCTTGACTGTGATCGGATCTACATGCAACTGATTCACGGCGAAGGAAATCCCGAGACGCGCGAGGCGACCGTCGCCTGTCTCGACGCGGCAACTGGCGACACCATCTGGAAGACGGGACGGCCAAGCGACGCCCACAGCGAGTGCGAGCATTCCTATGCCTCGCCCATTCTCTATCGCGACGACGAGCGAGAGTATCTCGTCACGCACGGGGCCGACTACGCGGTGGCCCACAGCCTCGACGACGGCGCGGAAATCTGGCGAATTGGCGACCTGAATCCCAAGGGCAATTACAATCCCACGCTGCGATTCGTCGCATCGCCAGCGGCCAACGAAGGACTGATCGTGATCCCGACCGCCAAGAACGGCAAGGTGGTGGCGGTTGATCCGGCCGCCAAGGGGGACGTCACCGGCAACGAACAGTTCGTGCGGTGGACCATGCCCAGCAACACTCCCGACGTGCCTTCGCCGCTCATCAAGGACGGCCTCGTCTATCTCTGCCGCGAGAACGGCAACCTGATGGCGCTCGACGCCAACAGTGGTGAAGTGCTATACGAGGAACGCACCGAACGCGACCGGCATCGCGCCTCGCCGGTGTGGGCGGACGGCAACGTCTATACAACCGCCCGCAACGGCACGGTCACGGTAAGCAAGGCGGGCCGGACGTTTGAAATGGTTTCGCAGAATACGACGGGCGAACCGATGACCGCCTCGCCGATTATTGTCGACGGCCGAATCTACCTCCGCAGTTTCGACGCCCTGTGGGCGATCGGTGAAGAATAAGCGAAGGCTTCCGACCTGGCGGAACACCATCCATGAGCGACGAACTGCGGGTCAAGTATCTGTTCGTCAATATGAAGTTGGCGAATTACGTAGCGTTGAGCGTGGTAAGCGTGCTGGTCACCTCGATCGCGGCCGCCGTTACCTACGCCCTGCTGCGCGACCATCCGCAACCGTTGATTTCATACGTTTGGCTGGTACTGGCCATCGCGGTCCCGCTGCAAGTTTTCGAGGCGGCAATGGCGATTCGCCGGTCGCGGCGGCGAGCAGAGAGGATAACATAAACAATTTGATGAACTCGACCATTTCCACGTGTTGCGTTTGCAAACTTTAACCCCAGACAAGGTTAAACACCATGCTTCAGCCTACCGCACTTCGCCACGCCGTTCGTTCCGAAGGGGGCGTTTCGCGCCGCTTGTTTCTCGCTTATGCCGGCGCATTGAGTGCGCTGCCGTTGCTCGCTCGGGCCACGCGCGCGATTGCCTCGCCCAACTTCTCCAGCGATCCTTTCACGCTGGGAGTCGCTTCCGGCGACCCTGATGCCAGCGGCATGGTGTTGTGGACGCGGTTGGCCCCGCAGCCGCTGGATCCCGATGGCGGCATGCCGAATGAGGCGGTTCGCGTCATCTGGGAACTCGCCGACGACGAGGCGATGCAATCGATCATCGCCTCGGGCGAGGCCACGGCGACGCCGCAACTAGGGCACTCGGTCCACGTGGAGGTCGACGGACTCAAGCCCGATCGCTGGTATTGGTACCGCTTCCACGCCGGCGATGCGGTCAGTCCCGTGGGTCGCACACGCACCTTCCCCGAGCCGCACGCACTGCCCGAGCGGCTGAAGTTCGCGGTGACGAGTTGTCAGAATTATGAACAAGGACTGTACACCGCCTACGAGCAAATGGCCCGTGACGAACTCGATCTGGTGTGCCATCTGGGAGACTACATCTACGAGTACGCGGCGGGCCACACCGGCAAGGTGCGCACGCATCTGGGGCGCGAGATTGAATCGCTCGGCGACTATCGCGTCCGCCACTCGCAGTATCGTAGCGATCCGCTGCTGCACGGCATGCATGCGCAATGTCCCTGGCTGGTAACGTGGGATGATCACGAGGTCGACAACAACTGGGCGGCCGACATTTCGGAAGAGCAGGGCGTCGACCCGGCTGATTTCCTCGTCCGCCGAGCCAACGCCTTTCAGGCATACTACGAGATGATGCCGCTCCGCAGTGCGAGTCTGCCCAGCGGCTCCGACATGCAACTTTACCGCAGCGCGTCGTTTGGCCGACTGGCCGAGTTCCAGGTGCTCGACACGCGGCAGTACCGTTCCGATCAGCCCAACGGCGATCGGCGCTCGCCGCTCAACGAAGCAGCGATGGCCAATACACAGACGATGCTGGGCCGCCGGCAATACAACTGGTTGTGTCGCAACCTCATCCAGTCGCCCGCAACCTGGAATGTGCTGGCGCAGCAAGTGATGATGGGCATGGTCGACCGCGGCAGTGGCGATACGTCGTCGTATTCGATGGACCAGTGGACCGGCTACGCCGCCGAGCGGATGCGGTTGATGCAATTTCTGGCCGAGCGTCGGATTGCCAATCCAATCGTGCTCACCGGCGACATCCACTCCAACTGGGTCAACGAACTCCGTGTTGACGATCGCCGGCACGACGACCCGCTGGTGGCGACCGAGTTTGTCGCCACTTCGCTCTCCAGCGGCGGCAACGGCAGCGAAAAGCCGCGGGGCCTGGACGCCTTGCTGGCCGCCAACCCCTGCGTCAAGTTCCACAACGGCGAACGGGGCTACATCCGTTGCACGGTGACTCCGCAAGCCTGGCGAGCCGACTACCTGGTGGTCGACGACGTCTTGAAGCCGGGCGGCAAAACGTTTGAACGCCGCTCGTTCGTGGTCGAAAAAGGGCGTGCCGCGGTCCAGCCGGTCTAGGCTCTCTCTTGTCATTGCCTCAGAATCTCAGAATCTTCACACGTCACTTTCCTATGGCATGCGTCGCAAGCTAGTGTATAATTTCCACATGAACCAACTAGCTAGACAACTGGACGAAAGGCTTAGCTCCCTCGAACCCGAGCAGGCGAAGCTACTTGAATCGCTAGTTCGCGAAGCACTTGCACGTGTGGAAGCAGGGCAATCTTGGCCCGCGGGATACTTTGAGCGAACCGCCGGTGCATTGGCCGGCGAGGATTTTAAACGTCCTGATCAAGGTGAGCTGCCGCATAGCGCGAGTTGGTAATGGTTTATCTGCTGGATACGAATGCTTGGATTCACTACTTGAAGCATTCCAATAGTCCGATCCGGACAAAGCTCGCGTCACACCCTCCGGCCGACGTCGTTACCTGTTCTATCGTCCGGAGCGAGCTACTTCACGGGGCAGAAAAGTACGGGAATCGCCAACGACGCATTGCGATGGTTGAGGCAGTGCTAGATCCCTGTCGATCCGTTCCCTTCGACGATGAGGATGCAACGGAATATGCCAGAGTTCGTCATGAATTGGAGACACACGGAAAGCTAATTGGACCCTACGACCTGCAAATCGCTGCAATTTGCCTCAGACACGGATTTACACTGGTTACGAACAATATCGGTGAATTCTCCCGAGTCCACGGCCTTCGCATCGAAGATTGGTTGAGTGCAACCAATCCTTGACCCGGCCTAGGTAAAAAACCGTCTCTCTGGTATTATCTTTCCTTCGGGCTGCTGCGTATAGTTAACCTATACCTCCGCCTCCCGCCTGGCTGCTGGCTGCCGCCGTGCCCCCCCATTGATCTGAAACCGAGAAGTACCTGTATATGCCGACCCAAGGATTACGCCGCCAAGATATCCGCAATATCGCCATTATCGCCCATGTCGATCATGGCAAGACCACGCTGGTCGACGTGCTGCTCCGCCAGAGCGGGCAGTTTCGCGAGAGCCAGCTTACCGGCGAGCGGATTCTCGACTCCAACGATCTGGAGCGGGAACGCGGAATTACCATTTTGGCCAAGAATATCTCGCTGCCCTACCAGGGCGTGAAGATCAACATCATCGACACGCCCGGACACGCCGACTTTGGCGGCGAGGTGGAACGGGTGCTCTCCATGGCCGACGGGGCGCTGGTGCTGATCGACGCCGCCGAAGGCCCCATGCCGCAGACACGATTCGTGCTCCGCAAGGCAATGGAGGCGGGGCTGAAGCCGATTGTGGTGATCAACAAGATCGATCGCCCCGACGCCCGCTCGCACAAAGTGGTGGATGAAGTCTTCGAGTTGTTCATGGAACTCGACGCCGCCGACCACGTGGCCGATTTCCCCTACATCTTCGCCAGCGCCAAGGAAGGCTATGCCACACTCGATCCAGACGTTCGCGGCGACTCGATGAAGCCGCTGCTGGACATGGTGATCGAACACGTACCCGGTCCGGAGGTCGTCACCGACGCGGCCCTGCAGATGCTGGTCACCACGCTCGACTATTCCGAATTTGTCGGCCGCATCGCGGTGGGTCGGATCCGCGCCGGCAAGGTGCGCAAGAACCAACAGATCACCCTGTGCCAGATGGACGACGAAGTCGTCACCCGCAAGGTTGCCGCCGTCTATACGTTCGACAACCTCGGCCGTCGTGAAGTCGACGAAGCGACCGCCGGCGATATTTGCGCGCTGGTCGGCATGGAAGGGGTCGAGATCGGCGATACCGTTTGCCCGGTCGGTCAGCCGAAGCCAATGACGCGGCTAGTTGTCGACGAGCCGACCTTGAAGATGATCTTCAGCATCAACAACTCTCCGCTGGCCGGCAAGGAAGGCGCCTATCTCACCTCGCGTCACCTGCGCGATCGGCTCTACAAGGAGCTGGAACACAATGTCGCGCTGCGGATCGAGCCGGTCGAGGGGAGCGACGCCTACAGCGTGAGCGGACGCGGCATCCTGCATCTTTCGATTCTCGTCGAGACCATGCGCCGCGAAGGCTTTGAACTTTCGGTCGGCAGTCCGCAGGTGATTCGCAAGGAGATCGACGGCGTCATGCAAGAGCCGTTCGAGTCGCTGGTTGTCGAAGTGCCGCCAGACAAGCTTGGCCCCGTGATGGAAATGGTCGGCGCCCGCCGGGGTCAGATGATCGAAATGCACAGCCGCGGTGATCTGTCCCACGTGATCTTTTCGATTCCAGCCCGCGGGCTGATCGGGCTGCGCACCCGGCTGCTCAACG
>JBGTJT010000324.1:0-4521 GCA_041744995.1 Pirellulales bacterium
CTGCCACGGCATACGTTGGGTGGGCGCGGTGCGGAGTGAACCGGTGATCGACACGGCCGGCGCGCCGCAGGTGGAACCTGCGTGCGAAGATGTGTGTGGCGCCGAAGGCGGCGTTGCGGGCCGGGATTGTAAGGGCATTGCAACCTGCCCGCGAGCGGGTCGGCAATCTTGCGTCCGCTGCGTCCATGCGTCCATGCGACCGTGCGTCCACGATCTGCCCAAAGGCGAAGTGGACGCCGGTGTAGTGCAGCCGATCGGCGTTCACCGGGCGGAACGGCAGGACGGTAGCAGCCTTCTCCGCCATCACCGAAATTCAGCTGCGTGCCGGCGCCGGACATTCCCACACCCGGGCCAGTGCCCAGCGTACCGCCGCCGATCGGTGAGCCGAGCGTCTCGGCTGTGCCAGTGATGGGCTGAGCCCCTAGCTGAATGCCGCGTGGCGGGGCCTGCGGCTTGGTACTCATCGACGCAAGTACCTGCTGCCAATAGGGTTGCGGCGTCGGTTGTAGGACGGTCGGCCCAGGACCATTTGGGTGGATGTCGCCTGAGATAGCGTTGGCGGTTTTGTTGTAACCTGTTGGATGGCAATACCTTAACAGCCCTGCACCGCCTACCATACCCCCCGGTGTTTCTTACCCCCGCACCATACCATCTACCCCCTGAGAAGTAACACCAGCCATGCAATTCACCCCGTTCCCTGGCACCAATCGCCCATTTCCCGAGGAAAACAGCCCAGCCGCCGCAACTTTCAAGACGTTCCCGGGCCAATTAGAACGCCCCCCCGATGCTATTCGGGCCGGATCAGCTTTGGTCCGGCCGCTTTCGAGGCCAGCTTTTAATCCGCTGACCAAGTAACACACATCCACGGCAGGCGGGTAATCGCCTGCCACCTTCTCGTTTTCTTTAGCCTTTGGGCGTTTCTCCTTCTTGACCTTCTCCGGTAACTTCTTCAGCCCGCCGGGCGTATGATGTGCCCATTCGCTGGCAGTCCCCTTGGGGAGCTTTCCTTGGGCCTCAAGTACCCGATGCTGGGCCTGGTTGGGGTACGGTAGCTTGACCGCATCAGTGCCGTGATCGACAACGCGATCAACGACACGATCAACTACACGATCAGTGTCGCGATCGATCTCGGCACTATCCGGTACCCGGCTATAGGTGCCCGTAACCCGATCATGTCGGTACCTACCCTCGCCCTCAAAAAAAGAACAGGCGCCCATGCCACCGGGCGGACGAGCGCCGGCACAGCCGGACCACACCCGCCCGCCTGGTGTGCGGCTGCGCTGTCGCATCAATCACTGCCGCCGCCGATAGTCTGATGAGGTCTTCGGCCGACCTGCCGATTGACAACCGCTTTACCACCCGCTACTACTAGGGCAAGCTCTATATCAGGCGACCTGTAATTTTGCCCTTGGTGAAGCGTATGAAAGTAGTCCGTGACAAGGACATAGGACGGCTCGTCCGGTCTCTGCGTGAGCGACTCGAATTGAGCCAAGAGCGGCTCGCGGCAAGGCTTGGCGTTACTTTTTCGTCCGTGAATCGATGGGAGAACGGTCGCGCCAAACCGTCCCCGTTAGCAATGAAGCAAATCGAAGAGATGGTCGACGGCCTCGGAGCCGACGGCAAAGACCTACGCGACGAGTTCTTCGGTGGCTAACCAGAATCACAGACGCAAGCACGATGAAATTAACGCCTCACCACGCAAAGTATTTCGCACACGATCTCACCCGACGGGGTTCCGCCGGGCTGGATCGTCTGTCGATGTCGCTTTTCGATGCGGCGGTCGATCTCAATCCGCATCAAATCGAGGCGGCATTGTTTGCGCTCCAGTCGCCGCTTTCGAAGGGTGTGGTGCTGGCCGACGAGGTTGGCCTCGGCAAGACCATCGAGGCAGGCATCGTACTCTGCCAATTGTGGGCTGAACGCAAGCGGCGGCTACTCGTGATTTGTCCGGCGTCTATTCGGAAGCAATGGGCGCTCGAACTGTCCGAGAAGTTCAATTTGCCGGCATTCGTGCTCGACGCCAAAGCCTTTCGGGAAGCCCAGCGCACAGGACGGTCGCCCCTGACGTCGAAGGCGGTGATCGTCATGTCGTTCAACTACGCGAACAGGATTCGCGACGAACTCAAGACCATTGCCTGGGACTTGGTCGTGATCGACGAGGCCCACAAGCTCCGTAACGCCTACCGGCCCAGTAACAAGGTCGGCCAGGGACTGCGTTGGGCGACCGAGGATTGCCGCAAATTGCTGCTCACCGCGACGCCGCTGCAAAACTCCCTGCTCGAACTGTACGGGCTTTCGACGCTTATCGATGAGCACCTGTTCGGCGATGTCAATTCGTTTCGGGCTCAGTACGCCAGCGCCGGCAGTAACCTGGATGCGCTTCGACAGCGGATTTCAACCTTCTGCAAGCGAACGCTGAGAAACCAAGTCACCGAGTACATTCGCTACACCCAACGACGACCCATCACCCGACCGTTTCGTCCCACCGACGATGAGCATGCGTTGTATGAAGCGGTCTCAAGCTTCTTACAGCGCGAGGATAGTTATGCGCTTCCGCAACGGCAACGACATCTCACCGCACTGATCCTACGCAAGCTCCTCGCCTCATCGCCCCAGGCTATCGCCGCCACTCTCGACACGCTGCGTGCCCGTCTGGAGTCGCTTCGCGATGAACAAGTCGGCAACGACCCGGATTTCAACGAGCGGCTAATTGAAGACGAGGAAATTGAAGACGAACTACTCGATGATATTCTGGCCGAGGAGGATGACGCCGGCGACGACTCCCAAGCGGACGTTATTGATAGGCACAAGCTCCGCGAGGAGATCGACATCCTGAAACGGCTCGCTGAATGGGCCTACGGCATCGGCGTCGATACCAAAACGCGCACCCTGCTCAAAGCGCTGGAACTAGGCTTCGAGACGCTGGCCGCCACGGGTGCGGCTCGCAAGGCGCTGGTGTTTACAGAGTCGCGCCGCACGCAGGAGCATTTGAAGACGTACCTGGAATCAAACGGTTACCGCGGGCAAGTCGTTGTTTTCAACGGAACCAACAGCGGGCCGGAAGCCACTGCCATCTACGAACGTTGGGCCGAGGCCAACCGGCACAGCGGGCGCGCATCGGGTTCGAGGGCGGTCGACGTTCGCACTGCCCTCATCGAACACTTCCGCGACCAGGCAACTGTCATGATCGCCACGGAAGCGGCCGCCGAGGGCATCAATCTGCAGTTTTGCTCCCTGGTGGTGAACTACGATCTGCCCTGGAATCCGCAACGAATTGAGCAGCGGATTGGCCGCTGCCATCGTTACGGACAGAAACACGACGTCGTCGTCATCAACTTCCTTAACGAGCGCAACGCGGCCGACTTGCGGGTTTTGGAATTGCTCTCAGAGAAGTTCAAGTTGTTCGACGGCGTGTTCGGCGCGTCGGACGAGGTGCTTGGCTCCATTGAATCGGGCGTGGATTTCGAGAAGCGCATTTTGGCTATCTACCAGCAATGCCGCACGCCGGAAGACATCGACGCTGCGTTCCGCAAGCTCCAGGAGGAGATGGACGAGCAGATTCGCACGCGCCTCGACGACACCCGGCGCACGCTCTTCGAACATTTCGACCAGGACGTGCATGAGCGTCTGCGTCTGAAGCTGGCAGACACGAAAGCGCAGCTCGACCGTGTCAGTCGTCGGTTCTGGGGGGTGACCCGCTTCGTCCTCGACGGCCAGGCCCGCTTTGACGATGAAGCACTGGCGTTCCAGCTCGATCAGCCGCCCCTGCCGGCAATCGCGCCCGGCCGCTACCACCTGATTTCCAAATCACAACCCAAATCGAACGGCGACGCGGACGACCGAGGCGAGTACCTCTATCGGCTTTCCCATCCGTTGGGTGAACACGTCGTGGACCGGGCGAAACAGTGGACCACGCCCGCGGCGCACATCGAGTTCGACGTGTCGGGCCACCCCACACGTTTGCTTGTAGTCGAGGCGCTCCGCGGCAAGAGCGGCTATCTCACGTTAGCGCGGCAGGTGATCGAGACCTTCGAGACCGAGGAATACCTGCTCTTTTCCGGTTTCGACGACGACGGGCATTCGCTCGATCAAGAAACGATGGAGAAGCTCTTCCATTGCTCGGGGCGCATCGCGGGCGAAGCCCAGGTTCCCGCGGCCGTCACCCAGCGGTTGATCGCCGAGACCGAGCGGCACTCGCAAGCGACGGTCAGTCGTTCCCTGGAAGCGAACAATCGGCACTTTCAAGAAGCTAGGGAAAAGCTCGAACGTTGGGCGGACGACATGGTCCTTGCCGCCGAAAAGGCTCTCCGCGATACCAAGGAGAAGGTCAAGGCTCTGGAACGCGAAGCCCGCCAGGCGACCACCCTCGCCGAGCAACATCGTATCCAGGAAGAAATTCAGAAGTTGGAAAAGGTCAAACGCCGCCAGCGGCAAGAGATATTCACCGCAGAGGATGAGATCATCGAAAAGCGTGACGTGCTGGTCAGCACGCTCGAAAAGCGACTGGTCCAGCGGACCGAC
>JBGTJT010000325.1:0-13834 GCA_041744995.1 Pirellulales bacterium
GTGGCGTTGTTTCGTGAAGTGGTCGAGCAGTTTCATGCCGAATCGCGCGACCGGGGCGTCGAGTATCCGGAGGTCGACATCGTCGAGGTGTGGCGGCGGTTGCTGCCCCGCACCGCTGCAATCGATCCAAGCGGCGCGACCCTGACCGAAGAGTTGCTGCGGCGGGTGGCCGTGGAATATGAAGTTCGGGTGAATCCGGTCTGGCCGATGCCCCACTTACAGTCAACGCTGGCCACCCTGGCCGCGGCCGGCTACCGGCTGGGCGTGATCAGCAACGCCCAGTTCTACACGCCGGAGCTGTTTGACGCCCTGTTGGGGAAATCGCTGGCCGATTTGGCAATCGCTCCAGAAATGCAATACTATTCGTACCGGGCCGGCGAAGCGAAGCCGGGCATGGCGCTTTATCAGGCGGCCCAGCGCCAGTTGCAGGCCGGCGGAATAACCCCCAGCGAAACACTATACGTGGGCAACGACCTGCTCAACGACTGCGTGCCCGCGGCGCAGGTCGGCTTTCGCACGGCGCTGTTCGCCGGCGACCGCCGCAGCTTACGCCTGCGCGAAGGCGATCCGCGAGTCGCGAACCTGACGCCGGATGTGATTGTGACCGACCTGGCGGACGTTTTGGGCATGTTGCATGTTGAACTTACATGAATGCGGAAAGCGGAATGCGGAAAGCGGAATGAAGTGCAGACGGCTGACATATCCCCTTCTCCCTCTGGGAGAAGGTGGCCGAAGGCCGGATGAGGGCGCGCAGCTAACACGGCTTGCAGATGAGAGGAGTGTTGCGGCACAGTTGTTAGCACCGCGCCCTCATCCGTCTGCTTCGCAGCCACCTTCTCCCGGAGGGAGAAGGGTTGGAAGTGACACCTTCCGCGCTCCCCCGCATTCCGCACTCCGCATTCCGCATTGGCCACCCAATAACCCCCCCCTCCCATCCCAAGCTCACCCCTGACTAACCTCCCATGGCTTCGCAAAACATAGGTTTCATTTCGACTCGCTTCGCCGGCACCGATGGTGTTTCGCTGGAGGCGGCCAAGTGGGCGCAGATCCTGTGGGATCATCGGCACGTGAGCTACTGGTACGCCGGCAAGCTCGATCGCGATCCGGCCATCAGCATGGAGGTGCCCGAGGCGTACTTTTACGACCGCGACAACGTGCTGATCAACGAGCAGGTGTTCGGCCGCCGCAATCGCACCGCCGAGACCACCAAGAAGATTTACGAACTGAGCGAGCACCTCAAAGGCACGCTGTACGAGTTTGTCGAGCGGTTCGACGTCAACATTCTGATCGTGCAGAACGCGCTCTGCCTGCCGATGCACATTCCGCTGGGGCTGGCGCTGACCAACTTCATCGCCGAGACCGGCATCAACACGATCGCCCATCACCACGACTTCTATTGGGAGCGGAGCCGGTTTGCCGTCAACGCGGTGGGAGACTTTCTCTCGATGGCGTTTCCTCCCTCGCTGGCGTCGATCCAGCACGTAACGATCAACAACATCGCCCAGCAGGACCTGGCCTGGCGGACTGGCAACGCCTCGATCCTGGTGCCCAACGTGCTCGACTTCGAGACGGAACCGGAACCGGCCGACGTCTACTCCTCGGAATTTCGCCAGGACATCGGCCTCACGCCGGACGACATTTTGATCCTGCAACCGACCCGGGTGGTGCCGCGCAAGGGAATCGAGCATTCGATCCAGTTGCTGGCGCAATTGAAAAACCCGCTCTGCAAGCTGGTCGTCTCGCACGAGTCGGGCGACGAGGGGCACGACTACCTGGCCGCCTTGAAGGAGATGGCCGAGCAGCACGGGGTCGACCTGCGGTTCGTCAGCACGCGGGTGGGCGAGATTCGCTCCACCGACAGCGAGGGGAACAAGATGTACACGCTGGCCGACGCCTACTCGCAGGCCGACTTCATCACCTACCCCAGCCTGTACGAAGGCTTCGGCAACGCGCTGCTGGAGGCGTTCTACTACCGCAAGCCGGTGATGGTCAACCGCTACTCGATCTTCGTGACCGACATCGAGCCGAAAGGCTTCGAGGTGATCAAGATGGACGGCTACCTCACCCGCGACGTAGTCGACCGCGTCCGCCGGGTGCTGAGCGACGAGGCGTACCGGGAGGAGATGGTCAACAAGAACTACGACCTCTGCAAGGCGTTCTTCAGCTACTCGGTCCTGCGGCGCAAACTGCGAGCCATGGTCACCAACTTCACCGGCATGGACGAACTATAAAGGCAGCCGAGGCGACAAGTGGCCGGGGCTTCCAGCCCCGGCGGAAACCTCGTAGCGGAATTCGCCTAGAGTTCCGAGCACCAGAGCAGGCGCCCCACTCCAACCAGCGTGCCACTGCTGCCCTCAGCAGTGGACGTCGGGCAGCGGTCGGCACCGCCGCAGCTCTTAACCGTGGGTGAACACACCCACGGCTCTAACGCCGCCGCCGGCCGTAACGGCGACGCAGTGAACTTGCGACTGCCGCGCCGGGGCGGACCAAACGGCTGTGACACCGCACAGTGCCCCGGGTGTGTTCACCCGGGGTTAATAGGTAACGCATTCCTCCGGCCCGTGCTTGCAGCGGCGCTACTTGCCTGCCATTATTATGGCTGGAGCGTTAGTACCCCTTTTCCGGAGGCGTCGACCATGTCGCAGATCGATCCGTTGCCGAGTACCCAGCCGTATGCCTCGCCGGCCCCGTTTGCCCAGCCGGCCGCCAGTGGCGGAGACGCCACCGGGGGAATCATTCCCTACAAAAACCCCGCCGCCTTGATCGCCTACTACGTGTCGATCTTTTCGCTGTTTCCGTTGGTCGGCTTTCCCTTGGGCCTGATCGCCTTCGGCCTGGGCGTGAAGGGGCTGATCGACCGCTCGCGACGGCCGGAAATTAAGGGATCGGTGCATGCCTGGATCGGCATCGTCCTCGGCGGCGGCTGCGCGGTGATCTGGGGCATCCTCTCCGCAGCGCTGCTCGTGGCGATCGTCGCCGGCTAGCACTTGGAATTGGAAGTGTCCGAACGTCGTGGCATGTCATAACCATCGATTACCCCGCAGGCGGCGTCGGGACAAACTCGAAAAGCCAGCTCTGCGCAGTAGGCGTTGTATCCGTCAGCCCAAGGTAGCGGCGCCGCCGCGCCCCCGAGGGCGTTTTCCGTGGCGGCGTCAAGTACCTTGCCGCTTCCCAGATGCAGGCTGGTTTCAATCTCAGCGAACCGGGATTACACTGACGGTGTAATGATAGGGAGAAGAAGACTTGACCAGCGGCCCGTTTCAATTTGACCCCTCGAAGGTTTTCCCGACGCTGCCGCGCGCACCGATCGTCGAGGCGGTACTTCATTGGCAGGCTGCGGCATCGGTCGAATTGGAGGAGCCGTCTTTACGCGAAAAACTGGCGGCTTCCTTTCCGCAATACACGATTGCGCCGCAGCATAACATCGAGGCCGCATTCAGCGCATCGACCAAGGGAACAGAATTCACACAGTCCGCGAATTGGGAAGGATTCCGCCTCACACGAACGGAGAACGACAAACCGGCATTCGTTTGTCAGTTCACGCGCAATGGGATCGTCGTCAGTCGGCTCGCTCCATACAAGAACTGGGACGAGTTCTCCCCGGAAGCCGTTCGGTTCTGGGAGCTGTTCGTCGAAATCGCTCAACCGAGTGAGATCGTGCGTCTCAGTACCCGATTCATTTCGCAAATTCCGATTGCGGCGATCTCAGAAGTGGGACAGTATCTTGACGTCGCGGACGAGCCCCTCGCGGTAATTGGCGTAGCGACCGATGGTTTTTTTCATAAAGATACACTGAAACCGGGCGGACTGCCGTATAGGATTGACTTGGTTAGGGCGGTTCAACCCAGACAGCAAGCCTCAACACCGCTTTCGCTAATTGTCGATATTGATGTCAGGACGGCCGAAAGTATTACGGATTTTGCCGCAATACCGCAAACGCTGACGGAACTTCGGTTTATCAAGAACAGGCTCTTCTTTGCGTTAATGAAGGACGCCGAAACTAAATTCGGAGACCGCGAATAATGTCCACCTCATTGCCAACAGGTTTCAGCGACGCCGCCGAAACACTGGAACGGGTTTGGAGCGATGAAGCGAAGCGTGGAGACGAGACAGTCACGTTTTCCCGCCAGCCATTGTGCGATCAATTGATTGACGTGTTCCAACAGTGTTCGCAGCCGGGCTGGGATGGCGCGGGTTCGGATGCCGTCGAGCGAGCAACGTTGGAGATTGCATGGCATTTCTTAAGATCGCTCCCAACCGCGTATCGCACTGCCGCGATATCAGGCGAACCAGACGGGCACATCAACCTGGAGTGGTACGTTCATCCGCGCCGCATTCTCACTGTGAGCATCAATCCAAATGGGATTCTGCACTGGGCCGCGTTGATCGGAGCGGAAGATCCGCGAGGCTCATGTCCCTTTTACGGTGAAGCGCCAAGAACACTTCTTTACTGGATTGGGCGAGTCTGCAACGCATGATCGACGTCGACCACATTCCACCGGTTGCCGATGACGAGTTGCTGGCCCGGTTCATCGTAAACAGTAATGAATTCCGGCAGGACGGCACGGTCAGGCCAAAGTTGTTCATGCCGTACAGCCTTGTCGACCTGTCGGTGAATCGACATCGCGACTGCACCGAGAGAGAAATTTGGGACGTGGGCTACAGTGTTGCCGAAACAAGGCAGCGGACGCTCTACGGCCGCGCGGACATCGTGGCGTCGTCGTCACGAATCGCGCCGTTGGATGTTGTTCCCGATCCGCTGTTACCGGCCAATCCCAACCATGCGGAAATCACCCGGTTTCCTCCCGCTAAAGAAGACCAGCAAGCATTGGCAGTCAAGTTGGCGGCCGCGGCAAGCAAACGACTTGGCCCGCCGGATTGCTAGTGTTTGGATTGCGGCCCGCTCCGGCTGGTTCCGTCATCTCGCCTGGTGGCTTACAATATGGCGAACATGGTCTTCCTTGGCGGGATGAAGGATTGGTGCAATGTCTTGGCAGGAGCAACTCCGCCGCCGAGCGGCCCCGCGACTGGAGTTGCTCTACGGTCCGCGCGGCGGCGAGGTGGCCGAACAGGTTGCGGCGCTCGCCGAGCGCTACGCCGATCGCATGCCTCGCGAGCTTGGTCCCCGTAGCGAACAGCCGATCTGGAGCGAGCGCGATGCGGTGCTGATCTGCTACGGCGACAACGTCCATTCGCCCGGCGAACCGCCGCTGGCGACGTTGCGGACGTTTCTCACCCGCGACGGCCTGCACGAGCTGCTGCCGGTCGTGCATCTGCTGCCGTTCTTTCCGTATTCGTCCGACGACGGCTTTTCGGTGATCGACTACCGGCGGATCGATCCGGCGCTGGGGGACTGGAGCGACGTGGCCCGGCTGGGCGAAAAGCTCGACCTGATGTTCGACCTGGTGCTCAACCACTGCTCGCAGCACAGCGCGTACTTCCAGGGGTATCTGGCGGGCGAGGAACCGTGTGAGCGGTTCTTCATCGAGGCGGACCAGCGGCTCGATCTGTCGCAGGTCACCCGGCCCCGCAGTCTGCCGCTGCTGACGCCGTTTACCACCAGCCGCGGCGAGAAGTTCGTATGGACCACCTTCAGCGACGACCAGGTCGACCTGAACTACGCCGAGCCGGCGGTGCTGCTGGAGATGCTCGACGTGTTCTTGATGTTCCTCGAGCGCGGCGCCCGGATCGTGCGGCTCGACGCGATCGCCTACCTGTGGAAAGAGATCGGCACCAACTGCATCCATCTGCCGCAAACGCACCAGGTGGTCAAGCTGCTGCGCGACCTGGTCGACGCCATTGCCCCGCGGTGCCGGATTCTGACCGAGACGAACGTGCCGCACCACGAGAACGTCGGCTACCTGGGGGACGGCGACGAAGCCCACATGATCTACCAGTTCTCGCTCGCCCCGTTGTTGCTGGACGCCTTCTATCAGGAGGACGCTCACTACCTGAGAGCCTGGCTGGACGGCCTGCAACCGCTGGAGGCCGGCACGACCTACTTCAACTTCACCGCCTCGCACGACGGCGTCGGCGTGAGGCCGGCCGAGGGACTGCTGCCGAAGGAGCGGCTGCACGCGCTGGTCGAAGCGGTCCATGCCCGGGGGGGCCGAGTGAACACCCGTCGCAAGCCGGACGGCGGCGACGCGCCGTATGAGTTGAACATTTCCTACTTCGACGCCCTCGGCTGGCCGCAGGATGACGCCGGCGGCGACGAATCGCTGCATGTCCGGCGGTTTCTCACTTCGCAGGCGATCATGCTGGCGTTGCGCGGCATCCCGGGCGTGTACTTCCACAGCTTGTGCGGCACGCCGAACGATTACGAAGGCTTGCAACAGGCGGGCCACAACCGGGCGATCAACCGCCGCAAGTACGATCTCGATATCCTCGACGTATTGCTGGGCGATCCCGAATGTTCCCAATGCCAGGTACATCAGGGACTGCGCCGCCTGCTGCGCATCCGCCAGCAGCAGCCGGCCTTTCATCCCGATGCGGCACAGGAAGTGCTTCACTTCGACCAGCCGCCGGTGCTGGGGTTTTTGCGAATCGCGCAAGACGGCGGGCAAGCCATCGCCGTGCTGGCAAACCTGAGTTCGGCTGAGCAGGAGGTGAACTTGGCGGACCACGCACTCGTGCGGCAACGCGGACTACGGTTCGACCGCGACTTGCTGACAGAGCAAACCTTTAACACCCGCCTCCCACCCTTTGCAACCGTCTGGCTAACCTGAAACCTGACCCCTGAAACCTGAACCCTCACGCCTCCAGCCTCCAGCCTCAAGTCTCCCATGGCCGACTTCTTCCAAAACGGACTGATTACCACGCTGCACGATCTGGGTCACGCCGACCTGGAATTGTTGGAGCAAAAGCTGAACCGCGCGACCGAGGAGTTTCGGCTGGGGCTGGTGCTGCCGGTGACCGCCTCCGACATGCGGGCGGAACCGTTTGGCCGCATCGTGGAGCATCTCCGCGAGGCGAGTTACATCGACACGATTTGCGTGGTGTTGGGCGTGGCGCCCGATGTGAAAGATTACCACGAGACGGTTGACCGCGTCGCGCCGTTGGGAGAGAAGGCCCACATCGTGTGGACCGACGGTGGCCGGCTGAACGGCCTGTTCGAGACACTCGAAACGGGCGGCTTCAATCTCGGCTCTCCCGGCAAGGGCCGCAGCGCGTGGACTGCGTTTGGCTACTTGCTGGCCGATCCCGATTTGAAAGCGTTCGTACTGCACGATTGCGACATCGTCACCTACGACCGCATGATGCTGGCCCGGCTCTGTCTGCCGATGGCCGAGCCGGGGCTGGATTTCGAGTTCTGCAAGGCCTACTACGCGCGGCTGACCGATCGCATGCACGGCCGCGTGGTGCGGCTGTTGGTCAAGCCTTTTTTGCGAGGGTTGATCTCGGTGCTCGGCCACGATCCATTCCTGGAGTACATGGACAGCTTTCGGTACCCGCTGTCCGGCGAGTTCGCCGTGAGCGTGCAGTTGGCCCGCAGCAATCGCATCCCCAGCGACTGGGGCTTGGAGGTGGGGACGCTCAGCGAGGTGTTCCGCAACACGTCGATCAAGAAGGTCTGCCAGGTCGATCTCTGTCGCGAGTACGAACACAAGCACCAGGCGCTGTCGCTGGACGACCCCGGCAAGGGCTTGCTGAAGATGGCCGGCGACATCGTGATCTCCATCTATCGTACCCTGGCCAGCCGCGGCGTGGTGATGCATCCGGGACATTACGTGACGCTCCGCAGCGCGTATCTTCGCGCCGCGCAAGACGCCATCCGCCAGTACCATGCCGACGCCGTGATGAACGGCTTGCAGTTCGACCGGCATTCCGAGGAGATGGCAGTCGAGGCATTCTCGCAGACCATCACCACCGCCGGCGAAGCATTCCAAACCGATCCGGTCGGCGGACAGGCGATTCCCAACTGGGCGCGGGTGCTGGCCGCCATGCCCGACTTCCCCCAACGCCTCCGCGAAGCAGCCCGAGAAGACCGCGAGGAATTCGCGCCGCGGTAAGGGTGCTTGCCTTGAGCCGCGATTCAACGAGAATCAGGTTTCAGGTGTCAGGTTTCAGGTTTCAGAAATGATGCTGAGCCGATTCGCCCTGATCCATGACCCATGACCCCTGATCCCTGACCCCTGACCCCAGACCCCTGACCCCTGATCCCTCAAGCCTCAAGCCTCCAGCCTCCAGCGAGTCCCCTCATGCATTCTGAAGTTGTTGTTCTTGGCGGTGGCCCTGGTGGTTATGCCGCGGCGTTTTTGGCGGCCGATTTGGGTATGCAGACCACCATTGTCGAGCAGGAGCCTCGGTTGGGCGGCGTTTGTTTGCTGCGGGGGTGCATTCCCTCCAAGGCGCTGCTGCATGTCGCCAAGATGATCGACGAAGCCCGCGAACTGGCGGACTGGGGCGTCGAGTATCAGGAACCCCGCATCAGCATCGACAAGCTCCGCGCGCGGAAGGAAAAGGTGATCTCCACACTCTCCGGCGGGTTGGCGCAGTTGGCCAAGCGGCGGAAGGTGCGGGTGATTCACGCCCGGGCCACGTTCTTCGACTCGAACACACTCCAGCTCGAAGGGGGCGATCCCAGCACTTACGAAAGTGCCTCGCTCACCTACGACAAGCTGGTATTGGCCGCCGGCAGCAGTCCGGCCATGCCCGGCTTCTTCAAGATGGACAGCGACCGAGTGATGGACTCGACCGGCGCGCTCGAACTGCCCGACATCCCCGAAAAACTGCTGGTCGTCGGCGGCGGCTACATCGGCCTGGAGATGGGCACCGTGTATGCCGAGCTAGGCTCGCAAGTCAGCGTCGTCGAGCTAACCGACGGGCTGCTGCCGGGGGCGGATCGCGATTTGGTCAAGCCGTTGCAGAAACGGCTGGAAGGTCTCTTCCAGAATATTTGGTTGGGAACCAAGGTGACCGGCCTGGAAGACCAGGGCGATAAAATCGAGGTGCAATTCGAAGGCCCCCACAAGGACGGCGGCGAAACGTTCGACCGCGTGCTGGTCTGCGTCGGCCGCCGCCCCAACAGCCAAGGGCTGGGCCTGGAGAATACACAAGTCAAAATCGATGACAAGGGGTTTGTCCAGGTCGACCAGCGGCGGATGACGACCGACCCCAGCATCTTCGCCATCGGAGACATTGCCGGCGAGCCGATGCTGGCCCACAAGGCGGCCCATGAGGGGCGGCTGGCGATTGAGGTAATCCATGGCGAGTCTGTGATTTGGGACAAGCAGGCGATACCGGCGGTGGTGTTCACCGACCCCGAAATCGCCTGGGCCGGCCTGACCCAGCGGGAAGCCGAGCAGCAGCAGCGCGAGGTGGAAATCGCAACCTATCCTTGGCAGGCGAGCGGCCGCGCCCAGGCGCTGGGACGCACCGAAGGTCTGACCAAATTGATCATCGAACCCGAGACGAACCGCCTGCTGGGGTGCGGCATCGTGGGCGTCGGCGCGGGGGATCTGATCAGCGAGGCGGTGCTGGCGATCGAAATGGGCTGCGATGCGACTGATCTGGCGGAAACCATCCATCCGCACCCCACGCTTAGCGAGACGGTCGCTTTCGCCGGAGAAGTGCAATTGGGAACGGCGACCGAGATATATAAGCCGAAACGGAAGAAGTAGGGGGGTTGGATTTCGGATTTCGGATTTCAGATTTCAGAGGTTGTGAGAAAATCGCCATCCAACATCAGCCGGCAGGCGCTAGCCTCCGGTTGGCGCCGCCTCAGGGTTCAGGGTTCAGGACGTTGGGTGGCTGCGGCTGTATAATTGTTGGTAGCATGCGTCCCGAGTGTCAGGCGCTCTTTACGGCTTGACGGCTAGCGGAGAAAATAGGCGTCATCCTTCGCGCGTCCCATGACGCGGCTCGGGGCGGACGCCGCGGAAGTGAGTCTGCGCCCGCTCGGGACGCTGGTTTGCGCGCGGAGACCCGAACAGAGACTCGAAACAGATCCCCAAGGCGTCGCGGGAGCGAATCCGTTCGCACACCCCCGCGCCCCAATCGCCAATCACAACCGAAGCAACACCCCCGCCGGGAGTTTCCACTAGATGGCTGAACTGGAAGTAGTACCACACGGGCCGGACGTCGATCCGGCCGAAACGGCCGAATGGCTCGAATCGCTCAACTACGTGCTGCAAAGCAAAGGCCCCGAGCGGGTCAAGTATTTGCTTAGCGTGCTCGACGAGCGGGCACATCGCGAAGGGGTCGATCTCCCCTTCACCGCCAACACGCCGTACATCAATTCGATTCCCTTCGACGAACAGCCGGCCTATCCGGGCAATCGCGAGATCGAGCGCCGCATCAAAAGCATCATTCGCTGGAACGCCATGGCGATGGTCGTGCGGGCGAACAAGAACTTCGAAGGGATCGGCGGGCATATCTCCACCTTCGCCTCCAGCGCCACGCTGTTGGAAGTCGGTTTCAACCATTTCTTCAAAGGCCCCGGCGACAATCACTCGGGCGACCGCATCTATTTTCAGGGGCACGCCTCGCCCGGTCCTTATGCGAGGGCCTTCATGGAAGGGCGGCTGGAAGAGTCGCACCTGGAACACTTCCGCCGCGAACTGCCGCGCGGCCAGGGGCTGTCGAGCTACCCGCATCCCTGGCTGATGCCGAACTTCTGGGAATATCCGACCGTCTCGATGGGCTTGGCCCCGATCATGTCGATCTACCAGGCCCGCTTCAACCGCTACATGCACGATCGCGGCATCAAGGACACCAACGGCTGCCGGGTGTGGGCCTACCTGGGAGACGGCGAGACGGACGAGCCGGAAACGCTCGGCGCGATTACGCTCGCCTCGCGCGAGCAGCTCGACAACCTCACCTGGGTCATCAACTGCAACTTGCAGCGGCTCGACGGCCCGGTCCGCGGCAACGGTAAGATCATCCAGGAACTGGAAGCGATCTTCCGCGGCGCCGGCTGGAACGTGATCAAGGTGATCTGGGGTTCCGACTGGGATCGGTTGCTCGCCAAGGACCATGAGGGGCTGCTCGCCCGGCGGATGATGGAGGCAGTCGACGGCGAGTTCCAAAAGTACGTGGTTTCCGACGGGGCCTACATTCGCGAGCACTTCTTCGGCAAGTATCCCCGAACTGCTCGACATGGTTGCGCATCTGTCCGACGAGCAGCTCGAAAAGATGAACCGCGGCGGACACGATCCGGCCAAGGTGTACGCCGCCTACCATCGCGCGACCACGCTCAACAACGGCAAGCCGACGGTGATCCTGGCCAAGACCATCAAGGGCTACGGTCTCGGCGAGGGGGGCGAGGGACGCAACGTCACGCACAATCAGAAGAAGCTCAACGAAGACGAGCTGCGCGAGTTCCGCAGCCGCTTCGGCATTCCGATTTCCGACGAGGAAGTCGCCAAGGCGCCGTTTTACAAGCCGCAGGAAGATTCCGACGAAATGCAGTATCTGCAAAGTCGTCGCAAGAAACTCGGCGGCTACATCCCGCAGCGGATCGTCGACGACGAGATCCGCCTGAAGACGCCCTCGATCGACGAGTACAAGGAGTTCCTCGGCGGCAGCAAGGGAAAGGACATGAGCACCACGATGGGCTTTGTCCGCCTGCTGACCAAACTGCTCCGCGACAAGGAAGTCGGCCAGCGGATCGTGCCGATCGTGCCCGACGAGTCGCGGACTTTCGGCATGGAGGGACTGTTCCGCCAGTGCGGCATCTACGCCCACGCCGGCCAGCTTTACGAGCCGGTCGACCGCAAGGACTTGCTGTACTACAAGGAAGCCAAGGACGGGCAGATTCTGGAAGAAGGCATTACCGAGGCCGGCTCGATGGCCAGCTTCATCGCCGCCGGCACCAGCTACAGCGCGCACGGCGTGCCGATGATTCCGTTCTTTATCTATTACTCGATGTTCGGCTTCCAGCGGATCGGCGACCTGATCTGGTGCGCCGCCGACGCCCGGGCGCGCGGCTTTTTAATCGGCGGCACCGCCGGCCGCACCACGCTCAATGGCGAAGGCCTGCAGCACCAGGACGGGCACAGCCTGCTCAACGCCATCGCCTTCCCCACGGTCAAGAGCTACGATCCGGCCTATGCCTACGAGATCGCCCACATCGTGATGGCCGGCATGAAGCGGATGTACCACGACAACGAAGATTGCATGTACTACATTACGGCCGAGAACGAAAACTACGTCCATCCGGAAATGCCGGAGGGCGTGGAGGAAGGCATCCTCCGCGGCATCTATCGCTTCCACAGCGAGGACGTTGGCGGCGATTGGGTGCAACTGTTCGGCAGCGGGGCGATTCTCAACGGCGTGCTGGAAGCGCAGAAGATGCTAGCCGCCGACTACGGCGTCTCCAGCAGCGTGTGGAGCGTGACCAGCTACAACGAACTGGCGCGGGAGTGCCAATCGAACGACCGCTGGAACCGCCTGCATCCGACCGAAACGCCCAAGAAGAGCTTTCTGGAAGAACAATTGGCCGGCCACGAGGGGCCGTTCATCGCGGCCAGCGATTACGTCAAGGCGCATTCGCACCAGATCTCGCCCTGGGTGCCCGGCGGGCTGTATTGCCTGGGAACCGACGGCATGGGCCGCAGCGAAACCCGGCCCGCCCTGCGGCGGCACTTCGAGGTCGACGCGGCCAGCATCGTAATCGCCGCCTTGTACCAATTGGCCCGGCAAGGCAAACGATCGATGGAAGACGTCGCCAAGGCCATCCAGCAGCTCGACTACGACCCAGAAAAAATCAACCCGCTGTACGCGTAAGAGGCACAACATCAGCCGGACCGCGCTAGCGGCCGGTTGGAACCGCGGATCGATATTTTTTAGTGAAACACCTGGCAGCACCAACCGGGGGCTAGCGCCCTCCGGCTGATGTTAGCGGCAGCAATCTGAAATCTGAAATCTGAAATCCGAAATCAAAAGCATGGCCACAGAAGTCAAAGTACCAGAACTCGGCGACGGCATCTCCTCGGGCGACGTGTTGTCGGTGCTCGTCTCCGAAGGGGACCAGATCGAAGTCGATCAGGACATCGTCGAGTTGGAAACCGACAAAGCAGTTGCGCCAGTCCCCAGCACGGTGGCCGGCAAAGTGGTCAAGATACTCGTCAAGCAAGGCGAATCGGTGTCGATCGGCGCCGCCTTGATTGAAGTCGAAGGGACGGAGGCCGAGAGCGAATCGGACGACGCGCAAGACGACGACACCGCAAGCGCCGAGGCAGAGCAAACCGAAGAAGCCGAGGAAGAATCGCCCGAAGAAGAAGAGGCGGACGCCGACGACGCCGACACAGAAGACGACTCCGACGCCGATTCAGACTCCGAAGACGAAGACGCCGCCGACGGCGAGGAGCAAGACGTCGTCGTCCCGGAACTGGGCGACGGCATCGAGGGGGGGGACGTGCTCAACGTGCTGGTCAGCGAAGGGGACGAGATCGACGTCGAGCAGGGCGTCATCGAGTTGGAAACCGACAAGGCGGTGGCCGAAGTCCCCAGCACCCTCCAGGGAAAGGTCACGGCGATCCACGTCAAGGCGGGAGAATCGGTCCAAGTCGGCGGCAAGCTGATTACCGTCGCCGCCGCCAAGCAGGGAGCGGATAAGAAGAAAGCGACGAAGGCGGAACCGAAGAAGAAGGAAAAGAAAGAGGCGAAAAAGGAAGCTAAGAAAGAGCCGCCGAAGAAAAAACCGCAGGCCGATCCGGCCGCCGACGAAGCGAAACAGAAGAAGCCGTCCAAGTCCGCGCCGGCGAGTGCCGAGACCGATCGGGGCGACGGCGACTCCAACGGACAAACCGCGCCGGCCGGCCCGGCGGTGCGTCGTTTCGCCCGCGAGTTGGGGATCGACCTGGCAACCGTGCAAGGCACCGGCCCGCAT
>JBGTJT010000326.1:0-3729 GCA_041744995.1 Pirellulales bacterium
AGGTCCCGGCGGGAACGGCCCCGGCGCCGGACCAGCCTGCGCCGCTGGGGTGGCGGTCAAGCAGACTTGCCGAGCGCTGGAACGGACGCCGTCGCCGGTCACTTCGATCGTCTGGCAGAGACGGCCGGCGCGGGTGACGCGGAAGGTAACCGAAACATCGTCGCGGGCGGCCCCTGCCGCCCGCGTGCCCAAGTCGCGCACGATCGGACTGGCCGCCCCGCCGGTATGCTCCAGGCCGGCGTCGAACGTGTTTCGAATCACCAAGCCGGTCGCCGGCGCCGAGCCGCGGTTGATTACGGTGATGCGGTACCGTACTTCGTCTCCCACACTGGCGGTTTGGGCGCCCTCGACTTGAATCTCCACGCCCGGGGCGATGGTGTTCATGGAGGTGCAGTTGCGAGCGGCAAGCCCCTCGCTGGTATTGGCCTCGGCGCAGTTCTCGATGACGCCCCCTTGCTCCACCCGATAGTTGACCGAAATCGACATCTGTTGCCGCGGACCCAGCGTCCCCAGCCGCCATTCCAGACTGCTGGGAGACTGATTCGCCTCGGGCGTGCTGCCCAAGTAGCTCAGCGCCCGGGGAACAGGGTTGGTAACCACCACGTCGTTGACCGGCAGATCGCCTGGATTGGAGACGTCGATGCGATACGAGGCGGTCGAGCCGACTTCGGCCGAACCAGGCCCGGTGATTTGCAGATTAATGTCTGGAGCGGTCCAGGTGATCGACGTCGAACCGGTTCCGACCGCCAGCCGCTCGCCGTCTCGCTCGGGGCGAATGATCTGCACTTGGATCTGAGATGAGCCGCGCTGGGGGTTGGTTTGGAACACCTCCACCGCGGCGACGCCGCCGGCATCGGTCGGCACTTCAATCGAAGTCGTGCCATTGGGGGCGAACACCGTTCCCTCGCCGCCGACAATCTCGTAACGCACCAACCAGCCGGCCACAGGAGTGCCGTTGGTTTGCCTCAGAACCGAGGTGTTGAACACATGGCGCGAACCGACCGCCGCCACCGCCGGCGACGGATACTGGAACTGCGCGTCAATCCAATAGATGGTCGCCCGCTGCTGCTGACGCTGAAAGGAGCTTTCAATTTTCGGCGCATACGCCGTCACATAACTGACGCCCTCGCTGGCCGAGCTGAGCGAAGCCCACGATTGCCCCCGGCCGATCGCAATGTCGTCGGTCGGTTGCGGCGTGCCGCGGGTGAGATGCTCGGTGAACGTGCGGGTCGTGCCGACCATGAACTTGTTGTCCAATTTGCGCGGCATGTTGCAGAAATGCGCCCAGGAGAAAAAGTCGCCCCGGTTGCCGGTCGTGTAGAACTGGCCGACGCTGTCTGGCGAGAGCATCCACTCCACCCGCTGGTGCGCACGGGGGCGGCCTTGTTCGTTATAGACGGTTGCCACCAGGATAACTTCGCTGCCGACCGGCGAGACCATGCGGCTGGGGCGTAGGACCAGACCTTCGTAGGTGACCGGCGTAACGATCGTCGGCGGCATCGGCAAGGGCGCGGCAAAGGGCGGCGCGGCCGTCGGCGCGCACGGATCGGGCGGACAGATTGGCATGCCTGGAACCGCCGGGCCAACCACGACCGGCGGCGGCGAACCGACGGCTAGCGCCCCTTGATTGGCGCCTGGCAGGTAGATCGGATTACCGGCCGCGTCGGTCGTCGGCAACTGGGCGGAGCGGCACCCCGCGGCCAGCAACACCGCCAGCGCGCAGAGATAGCCTGCTGAGGCGATATAGCGCAGGCGTTGTCGCGCGGAACTCATAAAGCAGCCTGGTTTCTGTCCGACTTCCGGGGATCGGGCCTTTTTGGCCGGCCCAGTCTTCGCAGGGCGCATCCCCGCTACTATGGGAAAACTACCACGCTCTCGGCGCGATGTTGTCTTTTTTCAACAGCCGGGCGTTGAATTTCGGCATCATCCGCTGTTGCGACCGGCATGCGCCTTTCAATCCCACCAAATAGCCCCCTAGATGGAGTGGCGGAGGCTGCCGAGCGCGAGCCGGCAACGGGAATCGATAATATTTTGCCAATCTAGTTGCGACTGGCTTTTAGGGCGATTAGCATGGATGTTCCGGCGGGCTGGTTCCCGCAAAATCCCTGTACCTGCTGCTTGGCCCCATCGGTCGCGGCCCAACCATCATTTCCTTGCAGTAGAGGCCAAAGTCGGGCGGTGCGTCGCTTGAAACGGCCGACACGTAAGGGATTGCAACTTGAGTACGCGACAACAGGGCAACCACTGGGCTGAGTTAGTCTGAGGGCAAGAGCCACAATTTTTTGGAGGAGTATTTGGAAATGCGACGTCTGCAGAAATTCACCCGCATAGTTTTGGCCGTCATGATGACGTTGCTGCTGACCGTTGATGTCACGGATGCATGTTGGCGAACCCGCCAGGCGCGGAAGTGCCGCAAAGTGGTTCACTGCCAGCCCGTTCATTGCCAACCGGTGCAATGCGAGCCAGTATGTGGCGGTCCCGCGGCCCCCGCCGATGCGCTGCCGCCGACTCCTCCTACTCCGCCAACGGGACCGCCGCCGCAACCGACTCCGCCGGAAGGCGCCGGCCTGCCAGCGCCTGAGATCCCCACGGAGCCTGCACCGGAAGAACCGACGCCGGAGCAGCCGGCCAAGTTCGTCGAGGAAGAACCGGCCGATCCCGTTCCTCCGGAAGAACCGACCGAACCGGCGGACGAGTCGGAAGACCCGCTCGACAGTCTTTTCACCGATCCGGAAGTGCCGACCGAGCCGGAAGAACCAGCGGCCGAAGAGCCGGCGGCTGAAGAAACCAATGACGAAGAACCAGCCCCGGTGGAGCCGATGCCCGAAGAGCCTGCTCCGGAAGATCCGGCCGAGCCGGACGACGATCCGTTCGGCGAGCCGGCCCCCATGGAAGAACCGGCGGACGAGCCTGCGGATGATCTGTTCGGCCCGGCCGACGAGGATCCGGCAGACGAGCCAGCGGACGACCTGTTCGGCCCAGCCGACGAGGAACCGGCGGACGACTTGTTCGGCCCGGCCGACGAGACGCCGGCGGAAGAGCCTGCGGACGATTTGTTTGGTCCCGCGGCTGGCGATGACGAGGGCGCCGACGACCTGTTTGGTCCGGCCGACGACGAACCGGCCGACGACGCGGACGACCTGTTCGGTCCGACCGGAGACGCCGACGACGCGGACGATCTGTTTGGTCCGACCGGCGACGCCGACGATGCGGACGACCTGTTCGGTCCGGCCGCCAATGAATCGGCTGACGAAGTGATCGACAACTTGTTCAGTCAGCTCGATAGCGAGCTGATCCAAGTGGTCGGCGCCGAACAGCGGGTGTGGGTCGACAACACCGGCGAATACAAGGTGCGCGGCACGTTGGCCTACCTGCTGCCGGGGCACGTCCGGCTGCTGAAGGACAACGGTCGCTACACGACCGTCCCGCTCGATCGTCTCAGCGAGCGCGACCTGAGCGTGGTTCAGCAGCAGGCGAGTCAAATCGCCAGCCAGCAGATCGCCAAGCTGGCCGCGTTCTAGCAGTTTACAGTAGTTCCAATAGACTGGTCTACGGTATCCGCGAGGCCGCGTCGAGCAGTTGCTCGGCCGCGGCCTCGCCGCTTTGGATGCACTGCGGAATGCCCACGCCGCGGTAGGCGTTGCCGGCCACCGCCAGCGATGCGTGGCAGGCTACCATGGCCTCGATGCGCTGCACCAGGGCCAAGTGGCCCAGGTGATACTGCGGCAT
>JBGTJT010000327.1:0-8196 GCA_041744995.1 Pirellulales bacterium
GCCTGTTCGTTCAGGCCGGCGCGGAACAAAGCGTCGCCGGCGTGATAACCTGCGGCAATTCGTTTTCCGTCGTCCAACGACTGTGCCGCCGCCTGCAATGCCTCGGCCGCCGAGGTCCACTTCTCTTGCCCCTTGAGAGACAACCCCAACCAGTAGCGAACGGTCGCCGCGAGCGCCGCATCGGGTGCATCGGAGCGCTTCAAGGCCTGTTCCACGACAAGCAGCGTCTGCTCTGCAGCGGCGAAATCACCGTCGGTATACTCGATCAAACCAAGCTGGAACCGCGCCTGCGTGGCAAACGGATGGTCCTGCAGTGCGGCGATGGTCCCAAAGGCGGCTACGCTCTCGGCTCTTTGTCCCAGCTTTTGCAGTGCCTGTGCTCGACCGAATTGGGCGTCCGCGGCCAGCGGGCCTTCGGGGAAGCGGCGGAGGGAGTCGTCATAGGTATCGAGCGCGTCGCGATACTCTCCGGCCGACAATTGCCGGCTGGCCAGGTACGGACCGGCGTAAGCGGCCAGCGGGTCGAGGCCGTATTGATCGACGAACTGAGCGAGATGCTCGCGTGCGAGCCGGTCGTCGTCGGCAAAGTGCGCCGCTTCGCCACGACGAAACATCGCCTGCTTGCGAAAACGATGATCCGGGGCGTCTCTGAGCACGCGATCGAATTGGACGCGAGCCTGACCGTAGTCGCCTAGTTGCATCAACGACTCGCCCAGGAAATAGACGGCGTCGGCAGTGCGGCGATGGGCCGGATGGTCGGCGACCATCTGTTGAAACTCCGCCGCGGCCAGCTTCCAGCGATGCAGCCGATAGTGATTGGCCGCCACTGTGAACTGATCGTCCCCGGCATTCGTGGCCAATGTAAACTGATCGTCCCCGGCATCCGCGACCGCCGGCGCAAACGCCGACAGCAGCGATCCGAGGATCGCCGCCGTCAGGAACAGCCTGCGTGCGATGACGTTCATGGGACGCGATCGAGCATTTGTTATTGGTGAGTGCTGCAGTCGCCTGCCGCGGCGCTGAATCTTTGGTCGGAGTATCCTACGCACTTGTCGCGAATCACCACAAGGCGTATCCGTGCTAGCATGGAGTCGAATTCGCCTGGAATGTGTGTCGCAATCGAACAAGGGAAATGTGACAGCCAGTCGGCTTCGTGGCAATTCAAGTTACTGTTGCCGGCAGATACAAACTCAGACTCAAGTGGCTTTCGCTATCGCCCATTACGGGTTCGGCGGCGGGCTGTTCTCGTTGCCCACTCGGTGGAAGTGCGTCTTGTCGATGTAGATCACCTCGACCGAGTCATCGACCAGCGTATGCGGCACCGGCCAGCCGACGCGTTTCACCAACTGGTAATAGACCGTGCATTTGTAGTTGACGTGGTGGACCTGAGCCGGGCCGATCAGCGGGAACACCCGGGGCGGATCGATGTAGTCGGCGATCTTCTCCTTGATGATCCGCACGTCGTTGATCTGCACTTCATACATGAAAGGCCAGTTCCCCTCGGACTCCAAAATGTCCTGCAACTTGCGGAACACCTGGTCGTCTGGCGGCGGGTCCATGCCGACGTCGGCGGTGGCGCTGGTCAGCGGCGGAAGAATGGGCACCCGACCGTAGCGTTCGTGCTCCCAGAAGTCGTCTTCCTGCTTCTCCTGCAACCAGGGACTGATCGGAATCGGGATCGCAAACGGCCCCATATTCGGGCCGATCGTGGTGATGCAGCCGGTCGTTGCGACGGCCGAAACCAGAAACAGACCGGCGGCGATGGCGCGCTTCCAAACCGAGGGGCGGTGAATCGACATGAGTGGATATCCTCGAAACGTCTGGCGTGGCTGGTACTTGCTCTTGTCGTCCCATGCAGCTCGCGCTGCCGGACCGCGGGAGCGTTGTCAGGAATATCTATCGTGTGAATCTGGGACGAACTTGCGGGTTTTTCGGATTATGCAGATATTTCCGGCGAAAGCCTCCATGAGAATCTTAAAACTGGCAAAGGTACAAAGAATGAAGAACCCTCGCGCCGGCGGGGCCGACCGAGGGTTCTTCTTATTGCCTGTTGCTAGCAGCTCGTTTAGTGGCGGCGTTGCTTGAAATCCAGGAACCACCAGCCGTCGTCCCATTCCAGTGTCACCTTACGCCAGCCCAGCGGGACTTGCGGATAAGGATAGAACGGGCCGATGTAGGGCCAGGCGGCGGCCGAATACTGCTTGGGATAGGTTACCGCGGCATAGTTCGGATAGGCCGCGTAGCTCGGCCAGGCGTGCGACGGCAAGTGCGGCTGATCGTACCGCACCGGTGCGACACCCCCGGGCGCCGGCATGTGCGACGGAACCGGCGCACCAAACATGCCGGGCTGGCTATGCGAAGCAGGCATCGCCTGCTGCCCAATCGGACGTCCGACCGGCATCATCTGCCCTGGATGCCGCGGCATCTGCCTGGCTTGCGACCGTTCGATCGGAGCGGTCTGCTGCATGGTCGCCGCCTGCGGAGTCGCCGGAGCGTTTTCCGCCGACGCTTGCTGAACGGCGTAGTCCAGGTGCGGCGCCGACATCCCGGCGGGCATGCCCGGCGGAGTCGGTACGTTCAAGTGATGGTTCGGACCGGCCACCGGACGCATTTGCAGGGTCGATCCTTGCTGGGTCGACGCCTGGGACTGCTGCGCCGGCTGATCGTAGCTGACCTGTCGGAACTGCGGCGCGGCCGCCATCTGAGCGGTAGGAGCGGTTGCACGCAGGCCGTAAGACCCTTGTTCCGCCGATGCACCCTCGATGGTGACCATATTCACCACGTTCTTGACGTTCGGGTTGCGCCTGGCCAGTTCGACGGCGGCGTTCATCTGGCCCGGGGTTTGCACCTCGCCCTTGATGTAGGCCGTTCCGTCGGCATACTTGACCATCACCTTATAATCACGGAGCTGACCGCTAGCATAGATTTGCTGGGCGATCTCCTGGGCAATTTCTCGGTCCGACGCCGCAGCCCCCGACGGCATCAGAACAGTCATGGCCGCGACGGCCAATAACAAGACGGTAACGCGCATCTCTCCCCTCCTCGGATAGATCCTATTGTTCAGTGGACTCGATGGCGCTGTCGAGCGATCGAGCCTTGCCGCCGAACCAAAGCATCGGACGGCCACAACCGGTGAATCAAGCAACAGGCAAAGCGCGGCAGGACGTAAGCGGAGGGAGAGTGCCGCCGGATGGCACGTAAAACGCGTTGCCCCACCGGACGACAAGCGGTTGCGGTTCTTTCCCCCCGCGCAACCTAGCACCGACGTGCTTTGTGTCTGTGTGTATGTTTCGGCTAACGATTGTGCCGAAGAAAAGGTTTTTTCAAAATTTACCGGTAATGCGGCCGAGGATCCGGCAAAAATTAAAATACGGTCTGCACGCTGCACCGCGCCTCAGGGCGTCCGTCTTCCGGGCGGGCTTCCATGCCTCGCGCCGTCGACTCAGCTAAGGGAGGGACTCTTTTCGCTCTGTTAGTGGATCGCCGGTCGCCGGGTGTGGCTGAAATCGCAAGTAGCGCCCACGATCATGATGCCAAGCGTAATGGCGGCAACAATCCAGCATTGCGAGCGAAAGCTCAAGGCAACCAGTGCCGAGAAGCCCACGCACGTGAATGCGGCGAAGAACAGTCCGTGGCTCAATCCATGCAATCGCCCGCCTTCCGTGGCGCGATTGAAGAACATCGAGAGAAGACCACCGGCTTGAATCGCCATGAGCAGAAAAAAGAGCATCGGGTGCAGCGTGCAGACCATGAGTAGCCCTCGTGGAATCCATTCCTACGGAGACGGCAACGCCGACGCGACAAACCATTCCGCGACGACGTCCAACCAGTTCGGCGAATCGCATCCATGCGAACCGCGGCGCGACGCAATCGCGTTGCTGCTCGGCATTTGCGATTGGTGTGCCAAACAATCGCCCGGCTCGCGGCGCACCCGTTCGGCTCGGTCGTCCAATAGCAATTCTTTCGTGAAACCGTTCACAAACTATTTTTTTCTTGTCGAGGCGGTCCGCTCCCGGTAGCCTGTGCCTCCGAGGTCGTGTTGCACAATCTACAACGCGAGGTAAAAACTTCCCGCGGAAAGTGATAGCATCTCGCGACGGCGCGGCGTGCAGTCACACACGAATGCGCGTCCATAAAATCAACGCGCACTATCGGCCGCCGCCGTCACTCTACGCACGGCGTCCTGCTCCGACCAGTCGACATAGTAGCTGAGTCGGCGGCGGACAAGGTTGAGCCGCAGGCGTTCCGCTTGCGTGTCGGCGGCGGCGATCTTGCGGTCGAAGTCTTGCGAGACATCCTTGACCGCTTGCCGGCCGCGTTGGTAGGCGCGGTCGTAAGAATCTCCCAGTTGCTTCATGGCCCGATCCAAGTCGCTGAACTGGGCGACGGCCAGGCGCTTGGCCTCCGGGGCTTCGGTGACCGCATATTCTCGCAGGCGTCCCAGCCACTCGACCACGCGGGCCGCCTCGGCCGGCAGCGCTGGCGCTTCTCCGTTGCCGCGAAATTTACTTAGCAGCAAGCCCATGCCGTTGACGCTTGGCCCGTAATTCTCCTGCTGATACAGCACCCAGATCATCCCTTCCAAGGCGACGATCTGTCCCGCGGGTAGGTCCTTCGACTCCGCCAGCGCCTGCTTGAACTGCTCGAACGCCGCCGGGTAGTCTCTCAGCTTGACCAGTGCAATGCCCTTCAACAGCTTCGGCTCCGGCTGTTGGGGCGCCGATGCCTTAGCCCGCGCAAACGCCGCTTGAACGGCGTCGCGGTTGACCTCGGGCAGATTGACCTGCAGCGCCAACTGCTGAAGGTCTTCCTTAGCCGCCGCCGACAGCCGGGGGGGAACGACGATGCGTGGTTCGATCAGCATGGGAGTCTGCGGATCACCGCCGACTGCCTGCATGCGACGCCGCAGAAAATCAAAAGCTTCCGCCGCGGTGACCACCTGATCGCCGTCGGCGTCGGCCGCGCCGCGATATGCTTCAGCGATGAAGTGGGCGAATCGTCCCCCGGCGCCTGGCTGCCAAGGCTGGCCTCGCTCGCCGCGACGGGAACTCACGACAACCTGAACGTCTTGAATCACCGGTTCGCGACCCTCCCGCTCAATCAGCAGCACCTGCTCTTCGGCCGATGGTTGCATCGCCAGGTCGGCCCCGCCGATGTGGGCCGTATCGAGCAGCAGCAGCGTTTCGGCGGCCTGCGACTTTTCTAGCTCCGCGATGATCCATTCCAGCGGCAAACCGGAGGCGGCCACCTGATTGAAGTTGAAGTTCTTGGCCGCAAAGTAGGGCGTTTGCCGCTCGACGTAGACATGACCAATCACGTACACCACCAATCTCGCATCCGCCGGCACCCGATTCACGAAGCGGGTAATTTCCTCTTGCAACAGCTCGCGCCGCAGGTCGAGCAGCGTCACGGCCTGATCCTTCGGCACACGATACCGCGTGGTCAGCACGCGCTCGATCGCTTTGGCGTCTTCCGTGGCGGTCGGCAGCCTGCTGAGCGTGTCGTCTGCGTAGTCCTCCATGCCGATGATCAACGACCAAAGCTGCCGGTTGGCCGGCCGCGCGGCGTCGATCGACTGCACCTCGGGGTTCCTCGTGTCGAGTGCGTCGGTGGTGATGCGTACCGTGTCGCCGCGGGCCAGTTCGGAGAGCGGCACTGCTTCGTCTCCCAGCCGGATTTGCGCCTCGGCCGCCGGCAGATAGTTGACCGACTCGCCGTCGGGCAACTGTACGGTTATGTGCGTCCCTTGCGGATCGACCTGGGTGATCGTTCCACGTCGTTCAATCACGCGAAACGCGTCGACACGGCTGATCTCCGCATCGTGGGCCACGGTAACTAGATCGTCAGCCTGCAAGTTGGCCGCGGTGATCGGCTGGCCGTCGATGAATTGGCTGCCGTTGAGCGTGATTTCCGCGTCGTCGGCCAGGGGGAATGTTTCCGTCGCGCCAATGTCCTGCCGCTGATAGGTCAGCGTGTTGCGCGCGGAATGATAGCCCCGGAGTACGCCTTGCGTCTTTACGGGGCGAGTCACTGCAACGCGCGATGCCACCCGCGGTTCGCCGCGCGGGCCGTCGTGGTCAACCTCAATCACATCGCCGGGCGCCAGATCGCCGACGGTCACCGCTGCGCCGTCCTTGACGGGTCGTCCGTTAAACACGATTTCCACACTGGCTGGAATGGACACAGCAATTTGCTTGGTGCGACCGCCTGCGAGCCGGGCGGCAAGCGTTACCTGCTCATCGCCGTCGACCGAGACAATCGTGCCGCCGTGCGAGGCGGGGCGCGCGACATGCACCGTCTGCATCGTGCCGCCGTCGCCGATCGGCTCGACTTCAATCTCCACGCGATCCCCTTCGCGCAATTCGCTCAGTGCTGCCGGTTCGTCGTTGATCATCACCTGATCGCCGGCGCGCAACAAAATCTCTGCGGGGCGGGGTTCCCCCGAAACTTGCAGAACCAGCGTGCGTGCATCGGGCAAAACTTGCTGGATATTGCCGGCGACTTCGCGAATCTGGTATTTGGGGCCGTCCCTGCCGCCGCCGGGCGCAGGCAGCAGCAAGGCGGCCAGCGAAACGCTGATGCTCACTACGGCAGCGGCGATCAACAACAGTCGCTGTTTCTTCTTTTTGGCGGCCTGCTCGGCTGCCAGTTCTTCCTCGGTGGGGCCGTCCGGTGGCGGAGGCGTGATGCCCATGCCGACTTTCAGGTCGTTGATCGCTTGCTCGGCGGTCTGGTAGCGATCGGCCGGGTTCTTCTGGCAGAGCTTTTCGATCACGCGAGCCAGGTCGGGCGGCACGCCTTCCAGCACCCGGGCAATCTCCGGCAAGCGGCGGTCGGGCGCCGATTGCCACATCATCCAGGCAATCTGCTGGTCGCGACCGAAGGCGCCCAGTCCGGGAAACAACGTGTCGAAATGCGCCGCGCCGCACATCAATTCGTACAGTGAGAACCCCAGCGAGTACAGGTCGCTGGCCGGTCCCACCGGGCCGAACTGGTCGGAGACCCGTTCCGGCGCCATGTACTTGGTGGTTCCCTTGAGCAGGCTCCCCTGGTCGTTGGTCACTCGCTGTGCCAGGCCAAAGTCGCCCAGCTTGACGTGGTTGTTCTTGTCCAACAGCAGGTTCGTTGGCTTGACGTCGCCGTGAACGATGCCGTTGTTGTGCAAAAACTGCAAACCGCGCAGGCAGCAGACGAGTGTGACTCGCAGGAAATCGAGATCCATCGGCTGCCCTTGCGAGGCGGCCGACAAGTTGGCCTGCATCAGTTCCAGCACTAGCCAGCCTCGCTCGCGGACGATGTCGTAGATCGTCATGATGTTGGGATGCTGCAAGGAGGCCAACAGTTGGGCCTCCTGCCAGTAGCGTTCCAACTGATGTTGATCGGCGAGATACTGCGGATGGATCTGCTTGATCGCCACCAGGCGATTCAGTTCATTATCCTGGGCGCGATACACCGTGGCGAAATCGCCGACGGCAAGCTGCTGCTGAATGTCGTATCGGGGATGCGGTTGCATGGGAAATGCTGAATGTTCTATGGTGCCATGGCGAAACGGATGATACGACTCGCGTGATTATCTCAGGTCACGGAGTAGGATTGAGATTTGTTCCTGCAGATCCTCGTCGCTGGGCAGCCGGGACGATTCGTTTCCACTGCGGAGTCGCGAACCGGTCAATCCCTTCTGGCCGCGCGGTGAGCGATCGGGCCGCAGCAGCGATTCATCGCGCAGCAAGGCCAACACGCGGCGATAGCTGGCCTCCTCGGCCTTCTTGTCGCCGCGAGAATGAGCCAGATGCGCCTCGCGCAGCAGAATCTGGTACGGCGCGAGTTGCTCGGCGGAGTCGCCAAAATAGACGTCCTTGATTCGCTCGCGGGCTTGATCCACCCGCGTGTTCGCCCGCGGCGTGCCCGGCGAGGGAGTCATCAGCAGCAACACGGAGATCGCCACGCTGGCACAGACCACCAGCGCCAACAGCCAGGGCCGTGATCCTTGCTTCTCGGCTGGATCGTGTTTCTTCTTGTCGTCGTGCCGCTCCAGATGCAGTTCGGGCAGCTTGCCGTCGCCGGCCATCGCCAGGCTGCTGTTGGCGACGTCGGCGGTGATAAACTTAGCCACCTTGCGCTGCGGCTGGGTCTGGGGCGCCCCGTGGCGGACGCTGCCCGCGTCCGCCGGCTGCTGCTGCTGCCGCGCTTTCGGCT
>JBGTJT010000328.1:0-4568 GCA_041744995.1 Pirellulales bacterium
GCGTGCGACGCAGGCTTTGGCACTCGCCGGCGGCCAGCACCAGGTACTCGCCCCGGGCGATCGAAGCCGGCAGGTCACCCCGTTCGCCGCGGGTGAAGGTCCGTTCGGCGAGCACCCGCTGGGCCTGGCGAATCACCACACGCAGCGACCCTTCGACGCGGCCCGGCTTGATAATCAGCGTCTCGCGTTGCGTGCCAGCCTGTTCGGCGGCGGATAGTTGCTTGGTATATCGAGTCGGGGCGCCGTCGCTGTCCTCGGTCCAGACGTCCAGCCGCGGGTTGTCCGCGTCGCCGGCTTGGAATTCGATCTCGACCGGCGTCCAGGCGCCGACTTTGTAGAAGCCGTCGAAGCCGATTCTGGCGGAAACGATCGTAGCTTCGTCGGCGCGCAACGGTGCGGTAAGACCGCCAGCCAACAGAACGAAAGCAGTGAACAGCAAACGCGTCATGGAGGAGATGATGCACAAGGAGTGGAGAGTGGACAGCAGCTTCTATTGTAGCGACAAGATCGCCGCGATTCGCTCCGCGAATCGAAACTTTTCGCGAGTGCGAAAAGCCCGGTCGAATGAATGAAAGAGGGTGCCACTGCCGCCCTCAGCAGTGGCAGAGTACCGCGAGAATCCACTGCTGAGAGGGTGTAAAAAATTGAAATGACGCAGGGGGTTGCCACCACAACATCAGCCGTACCGCGCTAGCGGCCGGTTTTTCGGCGCTAACCGGGGGCTATCGCCCTCCGGCTGATGTTTGATGCCGATTGTTTCACAGCCTCTGAGGGCAGCAGTGGCACGCTGCGCCTACGGCTTCTCGGCGTCGTCGCAGTGGCAGATCAACTGGCCGCAGCCGGGGCAGCCGCCGCCGTATTTGTCGGCGACGGCCTGGGTCAAATCGACGCCGGCGACGTTGGCGATGGTGGTCAGCCAGGCCAGCACGTCGGCGAATTCCTCGTGCTGCTCGGCGGCTGTGCCGTCCCGCAGGGCGGTGGCCAGTTCGCCGACCTCTTCGATCAGCCACATGAACGTGGCGTCGATACCGCGGGCCGCATCCTTCTCGCCGTACATGTCGAGAATCAGTTTTTGGAAATCGCGGAGCGTGACTTCAGGGGTCGGCGGATTCATTGTTCGTTTCCTATGTTTCTGTACCCGAGATTTTTCTGTCGCACTTTTGCGGACAGAAAGATATTGGGTACAGAGAAGTGGTGCTGGGTTGGTGCGTAAGCGATTGCCAGCATTGATTAGCAGTTCGAACCCACTCGCTGGCGCTTCGAGCTAGTATTGTTACTCGCTTGCGCTCGACTCTAGTCCTTCCAACAGCACATCCGCGCCGGGGTAGGTTGGGTCGTTGGCTAGTAGTTGCTTCAGTACGACGATCGCTTCCTGCTGTTTGTCGCCCGAGACCAACGCGTCGGCCAGGGCGAACCGCAGCGGGGACGATTGGGGATCGATCTCCAGGGCGATTCGGTAGCGCCGCGCCGCTTGGTCGTATTCCTTCAGGCCGGCGTGCGCCTCGGCCAGCATGCGATGCAGTTCGACGTCGTGTACGTCGATGTGAATGCAGTGCCGCGCCCACTGTTTGGCGGCGGCATAGTCCTGGGACTCGATCGCCATCTTGGCGAGCAGCTTATGAATCGTCAGGTCGTCCGGCGACGGCGCGGCCAACTCGCGGAGCACCGCTTGCAACTTCTGCTTCTCGCCCGACTTCAGGTAAACCCTGGCCAGCGCCTTGTTCCAGGTCGAATCGCCGAGGAACGCCGCGCGGCCCCGCTGATACAGTCGGGCGGCGTCGGCGTACCTGTCCTGCTTGTAGCGGACCGCCGCCAGCAGTCGCAACGGCTCGGCGGAGAGCGGTTCGGCGGCGACCGATTGTTCCAGCAGCGCGATCGCCTCGGCCGTGTTGCCGATGGTCAATTGCAGCCGCGCTTGCACGTACAGCGCCAGCGGCTGCTTGTCGTCGACGGCCAACGCCCGTTTGGCAAACTCGCCCGCCTGTGGAAAGGCCTCGCGGCGGATATAGGCGACGGCCATCTCGGCCAAGGCGTCGGCGTCGCGGGGATTGTCCCGCAAGGCGCGATCGAGATCGGCGACGCTCCGCCGCTTCGATTCATCGAGCGCGGGCATGTCGGCCACGATCTGGTTGAGCTTAGCCGTGTAGCCCCGTTCAAAGTCTTCCACCGATACGCCAAAGCAATCGACAATCGCCTGCGGCGTCGGATTGTTGGCGGCGTAGGCTTCGAGCAGCTTGATCAAGGCGTCGTCGCCGAAACGTTCCAGCATGTACTCGGCGTACAGTTCCGCCTGGCAGTAGGCCATCTGCCAGTCGTCGCTCGACGAGGGCCGGATGAAGCCGAGGTTGATTGTCTGCAGATTGAACGTCTCCCCCTTCGGCACCCGCCGGGCAAGCATGCGGTTCCATTCCTCGCTCCGCGGCGTCTGTTCATGATGCACCGCCAGGGCTTCGGTGTACCAATGCGGAATATTGAAATTGGTTTGCTGCAAGTTGATGATGTGGACGAACTCATGCTTGATGATCCGCGCCCAGTTGACCGGCTCGCCCAACTCGGCTGGCGAGGTGATCGCCACCACCTTGCCCGCACAGGCGGCGATCGTATGGACGTGCGGCAGGCCGACCATGCGAGCGCTGAACCAGCCGTGGGCGCTGGTGTTCTTGGCGCTGCTGAAGATCTCGAACAGCGTCTTCTCCCGCGGATGGTAGCCAAGGCTGTCGCACACTTCCGGATAGATTTCCTCCAGGTAATCCGCAATGTGACGGGCCAGCAGGGCATCCTTCTTCTCGTCGTAACGCACGATGAAGTGGTCCGTCTCCAGTGTGGCGTACTCGTCCAGCACGTCGAGCACCGCCAGGGAGTTTTTTACGCGGACGTTGAACGGATCGATCTCGAACGACTCCTCGAGCACCGCGCGGGCGGCTGCCTCATCGGCGAGTCGCATGTGGACCAGCCCCAGTTTGCCGCGCGTCGACATCGATTGCGGCAGCAGGCGGATCGCCTCTTCATAGTAATGCACCGAGTCAGGCCATTTGCGCAGACGGTCGAGGCTGTCGGCCAGCGCCTCGTAGAACGCGCCCGCGGCGGGATTGCGGGTTATAACCTCCGTGGCAAGCTTCTTCAGGCGGCTGTCGGGAACGTCGCCGCGGGGTTCATCGACGACCAGGTAGGCAGCCGCCAGTCGGCCGAGCGTCTGCTCGTCGCGAGGATTAAGCGGCAGCGCCTGGGCGAGCAGTTGTTCGGCGTCGCGCGGCTCGAAGTTCGCGAACTGGATGTCCGCAAGCAACAGGCGGGCGGGCAGATAGTTCGGATTGATCTCGAGCGCCCGCTCGGCGGCGTCCTTGGCCGCGCCCAACTCGTAGCGTTGCAGAGCGAGTTGCGCCTTGGCGACGAGCAGTTCCGCGGAGTTGGGATTCACCCGCAGCCCGCGATCGATCTCCTTGGCGGCGTCCGCTTCGTTGAACTTTTCCAAAAAGATCAGCGCCGCCTGCCAATGGGCTTGCCAGCAGCCCTTGTCGAGTTCCAGCGCGGCGGGATAGAGGTCGTTGACCAGGAAGCTGAATTGATCGCTAAGCCGATTCCAGCGGGCGTATTGCGCGGCTGCCTGGCCGATGAGAATGAGATCTTCTGCTTGCTGGAATTGCTCAGTGCGGTTGTAATAGTCGACGAACCATTTGTTTGCGGCGTCGGCCGCCTCGATCTGGCCGCTGGTCCGCAGCAACTCGGCATCGAGCCAGCGGGCGAGCAATTGCGATTCGTCGCTTTTCAGCGCCCCATCGACAAACTCGCGGGTCTGCTTGGGATCGCCCGTCTCGAAGGCCAGCCGGGCGGACTCGGCGAGGATGTCGGCATTCTTGGGAAATCTTTGGCGGGCAGCGGCGAGTGTGGCCGTTGCCTCCTCGCGTTTGCCGATCGCCCCAAACGCCCTGGCGGTGCCGACGGCGGCCTCGGGAAGTTGCCGCTTAAGCAGCGGTGCGAACTGCTCGAGCGACTCGGCATAGTTGCCGGATTGCAGCAGTTGCTGGGCTGCTTTGAGACGCAGCTCCGGCGCCCTCTCGTTGTCACTGTGTGCATCGTCCGCGAGACACGTCGATACGCTCAACCACGTCAAGCAAATCGCGAGAGCCTGCAGCGCACGTTGGGTACAGTTCGTTGCTCGATATTCCATGATGACCTGGCGGATTCAACCCTATCCTTAACGCGAGTCTACCGTTACGGTAGATTACTTAGGAAAGGGAATCAAGCAGCGGCCGGCCTGGGCGCATTTGGCGTGTGTGGGCTGGGCGATTCGCTCGGGACAATGGTCCCAAGCTACGGTTCCAAGCTATAGGGGAAAGGCAACATGAGTGAGTTCGTAACCGTCGCCAAGGTGGGTGCGATTGCCGAAGGGCAGGGGGCCGCGTTCACGGTGGGAGACCGGATCGTGGCGGTCTTTTTGGAGAACGGCGCGTACCATGCGATCGACGATCTCTGTCCGCACATGGGCGCCTCGCTGTCGGCCGGCCACTTCGAAGACGGCGTGGCAACCTGCCCCTGGCACGCCTGGCGGTTCCGGGTCGACGACGGCA
>JBGTJT010000329.1:0-11237 GCA_041744995.1 Pirellulales bacterium
AACATGCTACTGCCCTCCGATATACGAGTTGCAGAACAATCATCGGCCAAAATGCCGTCCGCCCAACTTGCTAGTAAGGTGGCTCCTGCAAGTGCAGCCCTCCTAGTCACGAGTAAGGAACTTCCGTTGTCGGCCGACAACACTGTTTATTTACCACGGAAACCCCGGAGGCGTCAAACATATTTTGGACATTCTGCAGCGGTTGGTAAACTCTGCGGCCGGCGCGGTTCCGCTAGTGCCGTCCAGGCAAGCTGTTACGTCGCGCTGTCGCAAAAAAGTCGCCGGCCGGCAACGGCGGCAAGCCGCCGATGCCGCCCAAGCATGTCACCTCACCTACCAATCAACCGCGACCGATGGTCGTAGCGGCCACCAGCAACGGCACGATTCGTGCATTGGTTGCCGCTGAAGTATTCAGCCCCTATGCTACGAACAGCGGTTCCCCTTGGCACACCCTGCAGAAAGCGGCGCCATGACAAAAGCAGTTCAGACTTGGAACGCGAGCGCGACCGCCGCGCAGTTGTCCCGCAGCTTTCGCGAGACGCGACGGATCAGCGAAGCGATTTGCCAGCCGCTGGCGGCCGAAGATTGCGTGGTGCAGTCGATGCCGGACGTCAGCCCGGCCCGCTGGCATCTGGCCCATACGACCTGGTTCTTCGAGACCTTCATCTTGCGGGCAGCGTTGGCGGACTACGAGTCCTTTGATCCGGCCTACGAGGTGCTGTTCAACTCCTACTATAACTCCGTCGGCGAACAGTTTCCTCGCGACCGCCGCGGCCTGCTGTCGCGACCGACCGTGGCCGAAGTGCTGGAGTATCGCCGGGCGGTGGACGAACGACTGCTGGCATGGCTGGCCGCCGTCGACGAGCCGGACCTTGCCCGCTTTCGCGACGTGCTCGTGCTGGGACTGAATCACGAGCAGCAGCACCAGGAACTGATGCTTACCGACATCAAGCATGTGCTCTCTTGCAACCCACTGTTTCCGACCTACTTCGAGGCCGACAGTCCATTGTCGGCCGCGCCCGAGGCGCTGCGCTGGTATGCGTTCGATGAAGGGCTGTATGAGATCGGGCACGCCGAACCGGACGCCTTCGCCTACGACAACGAACTGCCGCGGCACAAGAGCTTCGTGGCCGACTTTGAGCTTTCCGACCGCTTGATTACCTGCGGCGAGTATTTGCGGTTCATCGAGGACGGCGGCTATGCGCAGCCCCGCTGGTGGCTGGCGGCAGGCTGGAGCACGGTTCGCGAGCAAGATTGGCGAGCGCCGCTCTATTGGCAACTTCGCGACGACCGCTGGTGCCACTTCACGCTCGGCGGCTTGCGGCCGGTCGATTGGAACGAACCGGTTTGCCATGTGAGCTTCTATGAGGCGGACGCGTACGCCCGCTGGGCCGACGCCCGACTGGCCACCGAGGTGGAATGGGAGATCGCCGCCGAGTCGGTCGACGTGACGGGGCAGTTCTTCGACGCCTCGCTCGGCGCCGACGGGCGATTGAGTCAGCATCAAACAATCCATCCCCGCGGGCTTGATGCGGCGGGCGATGAGACCACCTTGCGGCAGATGTTTGGGTCGCTGTGGCAATGGACCGGCAGCCAGTACCTGGGTTATCCCGGCTACCAGGCCGCGGCGGACGCGATCGGCGAATACAACGGCAAGTTCATGAGCAACCAGTTCGTCCTCCGCGGCGGCTCGGTAGCGACCAGCGCCAATCACATGCGACGCAGCTATCGCAATTTCTTTCCGCCGGAAGCAAGATGGCAGTTCAGCGGCATCCGGCTGGCGCGGTAGCCTGGGCGCGTCGTTGCCGAAGCTGCCAGCTTCGGCGGCGTAACGGGATACTCCGCAGCCGTGAGAATAATGGCAAGCTGGTAACGCGCCCTCCATCGCGCACGGACCAGGGGTCCATGCTACCCACGTCACGACGCCACTTCGAGATACTGCACGCTGAACAGCTGCTTAGGATCGGTCCATACCTGTTTTACGGTCCAGCCGGAGTTGGCTGCCAGTTCCTCGAACTCGTCGAGCGTGTACTTGTACGAGTTTTCGGTGTGGATCGTTTCGCCTGCAGCGAATTCGATCTGCGTGCCGCCAATGGTGACCACTTGTTCGCGGCGACTCTCCAGGTGCATCTCGATGCGACCCTCTTGCTCGTTGTAGCGGGCTTCGTGTCGGAAGTTTTTCAGGTTGAAATCGGCAGCGAGTTCGCGATTGATCCGACGCAGCAGGTTCAGATTGAACTCGGCGGTTACTCCCCGGCGGTCGTCGTAGGCAGGCAGTAAGATGTTGAGATCCTTCTTCAAGTCCACGCCGATGAGCAGCCCCCCGGAACGGCCGGCCACCACCGCCATCCGCGACAGGAAGCCCTCGGCGTCAACCGGCGTCAGGTTGCCAATGGTCGAACCGGGGAAGTAGATCACATTGTGCGAGACCTTGCGGCGAGGTTCGGGCAGGTCAAACGGCTGGTTGAAGTCCGCGCAGACCGGCAGCACTTCAAGCTGGGGGAATGCTTCGTCCAAGGCGTTCGCCGCTCGCACGAGATGCTCGCGGGAGATATCAATCGGCACGTAGCCGGCCGGCCGTGAGAGATGCTCCAGCAGTAGGCGGGTTTTCAAACTGCTGCCGCTGCCGTACTCGATCAATAGGCAAGCGGGGCCGATCCAGGCGGCCATCTGGCCGAGATGCCGCCGCATGATGCCTATCTCTGTCCGCGTGGGATAATACTCGTCCAACTCGCAGATCGCGTCGAACAGTTTCGACCCCCGTTCGTCGTACAGATACATGCTCGAAAGTTGCTTCGGCATGTCGGTCAGCCCCTCGATCACGTGATTCAAGAACGCGGCTTCATGATCGAGGTCGGTCACGGCAAGCGACCCGCTAGCTTGGCTCATGGCATGACTTTCAGTTGAATGCAGGCACCTACAACGCCCCGCTTCCCTCGATTCCGAGGTCGGACATTGATTCTTAGTATAGGCAACACGACGAATACGACCTCCGACGGATGGCTGCAACACAGCCCCCCGCTGGCGATTTTTGGCGGAAAACATCACCTAGCCGTCACATTCATACAAATGGCGTGCCATCATGGCGAAAACTCGCAAGCCGCCCAACGGATAAGCGAGAACCGATCTGGACACTCAGCGCGCATATCGATACTTTCCGCCCTCTCTGTTGCTCGACCCTCCGAGTCGAGAGGCAACACCACAGGCCTTTGCCAGCAAACTGCCTTGGCTAGAGGATGCTTCTGCGGTACGTCTTCTCGACTGGGAGAGTCGAGCAACAGTTTGCCGTAACGGGAAGCGTTTGGGAGTCTATGATGTCCACCGTTTCTTCCTCGGTCGCGGCGAACCTCGGTTCGCTGTCCCGGGCGAAAGACCTGATTCTGCCGGTCGGGATTATTGCCAGCGTGCTGGTGATTATCGTGCCGCTGCCTCCTGCGCTGATGGACATGCTGCTATCGATCAATATCACGGTGGCGGTGATTGTGCTGCTGACAACCGTATTTGTCCGCACGCCGCTGGAGTTCAGCATCTTTCCCTCGCTGCTGTTGGCCACCACGCTCGGCCGGCTGGTGCTGAACGTAGCGACGACCCGCTTGATTCTCACCCGCGCCCAGTCGCACGGCGAAATGGCGGCCGGCGGCGTGATTAAGGCGTTCGGCGACTTTGTCGCCGGCAACCAGGTAGTGGTGGGAATCGTGATTTTTGCGATCGTGGTGTTGATCCAGTTCGTCGTCATCACCAAAGGCTCCACCCGTATTAGCGAAGTCGCCGCGCGGTTCGCGTTGGACGGCATGCCTGGAAAGCAGATGGCGATCGACGCCGATCTGAACGCCGGCATGATCGACGAGAAAGAAGCGCAAGCTCGTCGGCAGGAGATTACCAGCCAGGCCGACTTTTACGGAGCGATGGATGGTGCCAGCAAGTTTGTTCGCGGCGACGCCATTGCCGGCATTGTCATCACGCTGATCAATATCGTGGGCGGGCTGATTATCGGCATGGCCCAAAACGGCATGAGCTTCGGCGACGCCGCCAACGTGTTTACGCGGTTGACCATCGGCGACGGGCTGGTCTCGCAAGTGCCGGCGTTCTTGATCTCGCTGGCCGCCGGTCTGCTGGTCACCCGCAGCACGCAGGACTCGAACCTGCCGAGCGAGTTTCTCAGCCAGTTGTTCGCCCGCCCGCAAGCGTTGATCGTGGCGGGTTGTTTCCTCGGCATTCTTGTCTTCACGAGCCTGCCGACCATTCCGCTGCTGCTGATCGGCAGCGCCTGTATGGGGCTGGCGGTGATGACCATCCGTCGCGACCGCCGCGACGATGTGCAACGGCAGACTGCGGCCCGCGCCGAGGAAGAACAGCAGAAGAAGCCCGACGAGCGGATTGAGGACTATCTGCTGGTCGACCCGATGGAGATCGAGATCGGCATCGGCCTGATTCGTCTGGCCGATCCGAAACGCGGCGGCGACCTGCTGGAGCGGGTGCAGCGGGTGCGCCAGAACGTGGCGGCCGAAATTGGCATCATCATGCCGAAGGTCCGCATCCGCGACAACGTCCGCTTGGAACAGCATCAATATCGTATCAAGATCGCCGACATGCCAATCGCCGAGGCACAAGCCTACCCCGGCCGGTTCCTGGCGATCGATTCCGGCATGGCGACCGGCAAGGTGGACGGCGTCGAGACGACCGACCCAGCCTTTGGCACTCGCGCCGTGTGGATCGCTCCCCCCGACCGCGAGCGGGCGGAGATGCTTGGGTATACGGTGGTCGAACCGAGTAGCGTGTTGGCGACCCACTTGACCGAGGTGGTTCGCAAGCACGCCGACGAAGTGCTCAATCGCGACGCCACCAAGCACCTGGTCGACGAACTGAAAGAGACGCAACCGGCAGTGGTCGAGGAACTGATACCGGGCCAGATGAAACTGCACGAGGTGCAGCAAGTGTTGCAGATGCTGCTCCGCGAGAGCGTCTCGATCCGCCAGTTGGGACCGATTCTGGAAACCCTCGGCGACTACAGCGGACGCACCAAGGATCCGGTGCTGCTGGCCGAGTATGTCCGCAATCGGCTGGCCAGGACCATCTGCACCCGCTACCGCGCCGCCGATGGCAAGCTGCACGTGGTCACCATGGATCCGGCGATGGAAGATCGCATTCGCGCGGGCATCGAACACAGCGAGCGGGGATTGTTCATCCGCATGTCGCCGCAAGCGGTTGAGTTGACCTGTCAGCGGATCGCGCATGAAGTACAAAAACTCACCAAGAGTGCGCACCCGCCGGTGGTGTTGGTCAGCCCGCAGATTCGTCCCGGACTGCGGCGACTGACCGAGAATCACCTGCCGCAGTTAGTGGTGCTTAGCTACAACGAAATCACCCGTGACACGCAGATCGAATCGGTGGCGATGATCACCGATATTCCAGCAGGACGATAAGGCCCGCTATGCAGATTCGTAAATTTCGAGCCGCGAACATTCATGACGCGCTCAGCCAGGTGTTGGCTGAGCTCGGCCCCGAGGCGAGCGTTTTGCAAACCCGCGACGTGCGTGTGGGAGGAATGTTCGGGTTCGGCCGCCGCGAGGAGATCGAAGTCACTGCGTCCCTGGAGGTCAACGTGCCGAGCCGCGTGCCGCAGTTGCTGCCGGTCTCGATTGAGGAACCAATCTACACCGCGCCGCCGCAGGCAATCGACGACGTGGGCATCGACCTGGCGCGGCTCGCGCTGCCCGCCGGCGACGACGCAAGCCAAGACGAACCGGAGTCCATCGTGGCACCACCGGAGCAATCCGCGCTGGTACTGCCGCGGCGGCCAGCTTCCGAAGCGGCGTTCCAACTGTTTGCCGAGCTGATCGAGGCCGGCCTGCCGGATGAGCTGGCTCGCGAGTTGCTGGAACGCGCGGAGTGCAAAGGTCGCGACGACTACGCGTCGCTACGCGGCGCGACCAGGGAGTTAATCCAGCGGATGATCCGCACCACCGGCCCCATCCCGACGAGCGGCGGCCAACAGCGGCTGGTGGCGCTGGTCGGCCCGACCGGAGTTGGTAAAACCACCACGATCGCCAAATTGGCCGCCAATTTTCGGCTGCGCGAGAAACGCCGCGTGGGATTGATCACCGTCGACACCTATCGCATCGCCGCCGTCGAGCAATTGCGGACCTATGCGGACATCATCGATCTCCCCATGGAAGTGGTCAGTTCGCCGCGGCAGACGAAGGGGGCGATTGCCAAGCTCGGCGACGTCGACTTGATCCTCATGGACACCGCCGGCCGCAGTCCCCGCGACGAGGTCAAAATTCAAGAGTTGAAACTGATCCTCGCCGAAGCCGAGGCGGACGAAGTCCACCTGGTGCTCAGCAGCGTCTCCTCGGCGGCGAACCTCAGTCGCACGGTCGAGCGATTCCGGCCTGTCGGGCTTTCCAGCTTGCTGTTCACCAAACTGGACGAGTCGGCCATGCTGGGGCATTTGCTGGCGGTCATCGACGATTGTCGCCTGCCGTTGAGTTATGTGACGCACGGCCAGAACGTGCCGGACGATATCGAAGCCGCGGCGGCCGAGAAACTGGCAACCGAGATGCTCGTGTAATCCTATGATCGATCAAGCCACCGAACTTCGACAACGCATGCAAGCGGAGCGCGACGCGCTGGCCGCGCGGCAGGCGCTGCCTTCGATCGTGACGGTGGTCGGCGCCGCGCCGGGCGTCGGTGCGTCGACCATCGCCACCCAATTGGCCCTGGCAATGAAACCATGCGGCGAGTTCACGTTCTATCGCAGTCTGGCGGCTTCCTCGGCCGCCGAGATGCGGCGCGAGGCCGGCGCCGCGACCATCGTGGTCGATGCCGGCTGCGAGGTCAACGAGGCGTTGCGGGAAGTATGGCGGCTCAGCGCGCTGGTGATGCTGGTACTGCCGGCCGATGGAACTTGCCTGCTGGAATGCTATCGTCTGGTCAAGCAACTGCATGAAGAGGACGGCGACACGGAACTCGGCGCGCTGGTCAATATGAGCCGCTTGGCGCAATTGGCCTATATGCCGCTGGTCGATTCCATTCACCATCGGCTGCGGGAATCGGCGAGCCGGTTTCTCGACGTGACGATCACGCCGCTGGGATGCATACCGCATCGGATTGAATTGGAGAACGGCTGGCGCGCCGCGGACGACTGCGGCCAACCGGCAACCTGCTTTGAAGCTCTGGCCGAGGACGTTTCGCAACTGCTGCGGCGCCGCAAACAAGCAACAGGGAACCTAAATCCACATTCCCATAATCGAACAAACTTAGGAGAAAGGACTCAACCTGCACCGCCTCGAAGACCGATGAAGTAGGAAAGCGGCCTTTATGCAATGCGTCGTTAAGATGAGACGATTGCGTAGACTTTTACGGCACTTTCCTCCTGAGTTCGAGCAACGTGGGTCGTTCATACGCTGGTATTTTGGGCCTGTTGGCATTCATGGTGGTAATCGCCCGAGCGATGGTTCACGGAACCACACCCGGCGACGCCCTGATGACTGCTTGGCTGGCGCTGCTGGTGTTCGCGGCCATCGGATGGTTGGCGGGAGGGTTGGCCGCATGGATTGTAGACGACGCATTACAAGGCAAATTGATGGCGGAGCTTGCTCCCCGCGAGGCAAGCGGCCCGGCGGCCGTGGAAAGCCCCGCGTAGAGCAGGCAGTTGGCGGACCGGCGTGCGGTCGCCGTCGGCAGGTTCCGGCGGCAACCCACCGTACCTATTGAGATGGATCTCACAGTCAATCGAAACCGCGGCAGCGGTTTTCGTTCATGGAGGAATGCATGGCAACGTCGACAAAGATGTCTGAAGATGTTCTGGAGCTGTGGCTCAAGTACAAGAACGACACCCCTCCTTGCTCCAACAAGGAAATTCGCAATACGCTCGTGGAGCGTTATCTTCCGCTGGTCAAGTACAACGGCGAACGAATCTGGGCGCGGCTGCCCGAGGGCGTCGAACTGGACGACCTGATCTCCGCCGGCGTGTTCGGCCTGATGGACGCCATCGACGCCTTCGACCTGGAGCGGGGCGTGAAGTTCGAAACCTACTGCGTGCCGCGGATCCGCGGTGCGATGCTCGACGAGCTGCGAACCATGGACTGGGTGCCACGGTTGGTTCGCTCCAAGGCCAGCAAATTGGGCGAAGCGGTCAAGAAGGTCGAGGCCCGCACCGGCCGTCCTCCCACCGAGCAAGAGATCGCCGAGGAAATGGGCATCTCGATCAAGGAACTCGAAAAGCTGATGATGGACGCCAACGCGGTGAACCTGGTCAGCCTCAATAAAAAGTGGTACGAGACCGACAGTTACAAAGACGTCCGCGAGATCGACGTTCTCGAGGACAAAAAGGGCGAGGATCCCACCCGCCGCGTGCAGACGACCGACCTGATGCGATTGGTCACCAAGGGGCTCAACCGCAACGAACGGCTGATCATCATCCTCTATTACTACGAGGAACTAACGATGAAAGAGATCGGCACCACGCTGCATCTCTCGGAAAGCCGGGTGAGCCAGATGCACAGTTCGATCGTGCAACGGCTACAAAATCAACTCGGCCGCCGCCGGCCGGAATTCGGCACCGCGTAGCGGGTTGCTCAGAATTCAGCGACGCGCCAAGCCCAGGGAGACTCTCCCTGGGCTTTTTATTTGGGGGAGCGTGTTTTTTGCAGATAGATGCGCTCCGCCTTGCGCTCGGCGCCGGGGGCCGCTAGGTGGCTCCAGGCGTCGACCAGCGTGACCAGTTCGGCCTCCAGCCAACTCTCGAATTTCTCGAATTCGGCCGTATCGAGCGTGACCGCTCGCGGTTCGGGGCGTATTTCGCCGCTAGGCAATTGGTAGCTCATCTCCGTCCCCCTTCCCTGTCGACCCGCTTTCGCCGAATCGAGCCTGAATCCCCTGCCCGTGCCTCGCCGGGCAATGGGTGCATTTTCGCCTGCCGCCTCCTGCAATTTCTCGGGGCCGCTTCCCTGCCGCCGCCGCCAGTCCTACGCAACGCTCTTGGGTTCAGTTCATCCACCGGGCCAGACCGGCGAAGTATTCCACGCCGAACTGACCGATCCGTCTCACATTTGGATGCATTCCGACCGCGACAGGTTCACGTCAGGCGGATATTCGACTCTAAGATTGCTATCGGTGCAACCCGAACCGTTCTGAGCTGAAACCTGCCTACCGCCCAGGAAAACAGCATCCACTGCCTGCCGTCGCGAGAAACCTTGACGTTTGTGGCGCAAGAAACGCTCAAAAGCGCCCCTACTGGCTTCTCGCCGTTGCGGTGGCAAGCGATTCCCTTGGGAAGCAAACGGCGTGCCACGGACGGCAACAATGTGGTTGATGCCGGCGTAAACCCTTGGTAAATCGCAACAACGACGCAGTCCTCCCAGTTTCCGCATTACCTCCACACCCGCACCAAGGCGGGGCGGCGACCTCAAATCGACCACAGGCGTCTCAGAATAGCCGCATCCACCGTTGCTTCGGCTGGCGCCGGCCGTTTTGACGCCGCGATCATTTCTGAATTAGGGGCCGAAAATCAAACTGGCCGGAAACCGCTCTTGCGGTCGCGCCGCGCCGGTCTTACAATCCCACCGCGCGAAAAAGGTGTCGGCCGGCCGCGTAGAGAGAGGATGTTGACGCACGGCAACACGGGTTGCCTCGCGGCGACGTTCTCGGCGAACCGTCGCCCCGGCTTGGCGGGTTGCAGCGTAAATGCAGCCCGTACATGCGCTACAGAACAAAAGCCATCGCTGACGCGCACAGCAGGCACTCGGAGGATTCGATTCAAATGCCGGACCGCGGCAGGACGATGATGGGGGTGAAGAGACAGAGGCGCACGAAGTCACTCCCATTGACACGGACCGCGGCGTCGGCAGTAGTTGTGAACCAACAGTTTTAAGGAACACCCGGCAGCACCAACGAAGGCGATAGTTTCGCTCGATCCACCCGTCACGGACGAATTCTCGTCGGATGGAGCGAAGCAAGCCGACAGACGCCTGCCACAGCGGATTCCGTTCACATCATCCGGCAACCATTCCGGTCAACAACAGACTCGATCGCAGCCAGCAGCATTTCCGGCTAAACCGGCCCGCGCGTTTCGCCGCGCCGCTTGCCGCCTTCGATGGTCAGGGAGAAGCAATTCGATGCAAGTCAACGGCCCCAGCCAGGTACATGGCCCTCAACCGATCAACGCGCCGCACAGCGTGAAACACAATCCGGGTCCGGCCGCGGCGCGTGGCGCCTCGGCCACAGACGAAGTCCAGATCTCCGCCGAGGGGAATTTTCTTTCGCAAATCAACGATCTGCCCGAGATCCGCGGCGCCCGAGTGGCCGAAATTCAGGCGGCCATCGCCAACGGCAGTTACGAGACGGAAGAGAAGTGGAGCCAGGCGCTCGACGCCCTGCTCGACGAAATCGCCTAACCTAGTAGCGGAATTCGCCAGAATTCCGAGGCCGCGGGACCGGTCTTTTGCTTGGTCGCAGGCGGAACTCTTGGTGAGTTCCGCTACGGGGTCTCTTGAAAGTTCCGCTAGCAACAAATCAAGGCCTCCAAAGCCCAGGCATTGCGTGCCTGGGCTTTCGGCGTTTGGGGACGTCGGTTGTCCTGTCTAGGTAGGCGTTCTACAATTGTCTAGGTCACTTGTCGCTTGATTCCATTCCTATTGGCTATGCAAACTACAGACGCCATGAAGCAAGACTATTCCCTCGGTAGTGTCGAAGTCGCGATGAGTCCGATGGAGCGGTTCGAGGAGTTCCTCTCCAGCCGCGGCAAACGGATCACGCAGCAACGGCGAACGATCGTCGAGCAGGTGTTCAGCCATCACGAACACTTCGACGCCGACGAACTGATCGACATGCTCGGCCGAATAGCGGGCGGCAAGGTCAGCCGTCCGACGGTCTATCGCACCTTGACCGAACTGGTCGACGCCGGCCTGCTCAACAAGATGGAACTCTCCGGCCGGGCGGTTTACGAGCACGACTACGGCTACCCCGAGCACGACCACCTCTATTGCACCGAATGCGGCGACCTGATCGAGTTCCAAAGCAACGAGCTGGCCAAGATTCGCGATTCCGTCGCCAAGGCCAACCACTTCCGCGTTACCGGCCACAAGCTGATTATCAGCGGCGTCTGCGACAAATGCATGAAAGCCAAACGCCGCCCGCAGCGGAAAGTGGATTTGATTTAGCTTCTGTTATGAACCACGGAGGCGCTATGAACCACGGAGGCACGGAGGGCACGGAGGTTTTGTTGAACCGCATCA
>JBGTJT010000330.1:0-11471 GCA_041744995.1 Pirellulales bacterium
TTGGCCGTGCAGGACCTGCTGGTCGAGAAGCGGGTTATGCCCGCGGGCCAGGTGTTCGCCGCCGGCCACGGGGCGAACCAGCCGGTTTACTCCAACGCCACCGCCAGCGGCCAGCAGCGGAACCGGCGGATCGAGTTCGTCGTCTATTCCCAGACGACCGACGGCGCCCGCTAGCCCGGCCAATTCATGGCTCTATGAATCGCGGGTTATGGCAGAGTGCCCAGGACGCGATGCAGGGAGCTTGGACGCCTAATTTTTCTGCCAGTCATCTTTCTGCCGTTCCTGCTTTGGCAGAAAAATGAATGGCAGAAACATACCTCTGCGACTCTCTTCGGTACTTTGGAGGTTCGGTGTTTCATTAGATGAACCTATCCGTGGCACAAGTTTCTATGGCACACCTGCCAAGGGCCGGGGGTTCGACTAGAATAGAACAGAACCTTGGACGGCTCACCAGGGTCGTTATGTTGTCCGAATTTCCTGACAAAGCCGGCCATGATCGCAATCATCGACTACCAAATGGGCAACCTGCGGAGCGTGCAGAAGGGGTTCGAGAAGGTGGGCCACGAGGCCGTCATCACCAGCGACCCGTCTGTGCTGGCCGACGCCGCCAAGATCGTGCTGCCGGGCGTCGGGGCGTTCGAGGACGCCATGGGCGAGCTGCGCGAGCGGAAGCTGATCGATCCGATTCATGCGGCGGTGGAAAGCGGCAAGCCGTTCCTGGGCATCTGTCTCGGTTTGCAGTTGCTGTTCGAGCGGAGCTACGAACATGGCGAGCACGAGGGACTGGGCATCCTGTCAGGTGAGGTCGTGCCGTTCGAGTTGCCGCACGAGCTGAAAGTGCCGCACATGGGCTGGAATCAACTGAGCCTGCGGCACAAGCCGCCGCTGCTGGAGGGACTCGACGACGGCGTTTATTGCTACTTCGTCCACTCCTATTACGTCAAGCCGAGCGACGCCGAGGTGATCGCCACCGTGACCAACTACGGGCACGACTTCTGCTCGATGATCTGGCGCGACAATCTCTACGCCACGCAATTCCATCCCGAGAAGAGCCAACGCGACGGCCTGCGGATTTTGCAAAACTTCGCGGAACTGTAGGACGGGCGCGGGGTGCGCCAAAGGAGGTGTTCTGGGTGATGTTGCATTACCCTTTTTCCTGCCGAAACGGGGTAATGACGAATGTCGAAATCCGAATGGCGAAGGAATGACGAAGGAATGACGAATCACGAATCGACTTCTAGAGCGGTTTTGTTCCGTTGTTCCAGTCGGGATTGAGAAGGATGAAAGCTTCCGTCAGGCGAGGCTCGTTTACGAGCCTTCTCCGCGCAGCGGTAATAGCCCCGTGCTTCAGCACGGGGGTCGCGAACCGATCCAAGACGCGTTGCAGCCCCGTTTCACGGGGCTTCTCGCCGGGGCGGCTTTAGCCCTTCGACGTTGGAGCAACTCGGCGCGGTACACGAACCCGGTAGAGGGCTAAAGCCAGCACAGCGGGAAGCCCCGTGAAACGGGGCTAGCGGATGTTTCGCTGCCTCGATACCCCGTGCTAAAGCACGGGGCTATTACCGCTTTCACGGGAAAGGGTCGTGAACGACCCTGCCTCATGCAACTTGAAATAGCGGGAACAACACTCAGGTAAAACCCGACACCCAGGATGTCACTATTTTGCGCGGCCCGACCGACTGCTTGAAAACCGCCGGCTGCTGTGGGATATTCATTGTTTCCAGGCGATGAATCTTCCTCGTCTCAAGAAATGCACCACTTGGCAGCGAGTCGCTTATGCAGATCTGGCCAGCTATCGACCTGCGCGGCGGCAAGTGCGTGCGCTTGCAACAGGGAGACTACCAGCGGGAAACGGTTTACCACGACGATCCGGCCGCCATGGCCCGGCATTGGGTGGAGCATGGCGCACAGTACCTGCATCTGGTCGATCTCGACGGCGCCCGCGACGGCAAGCCGGTCAACTTGGCTGCGATCCGGGCGATTGTCTCGGCCGTCGATATCCCTTGCGAACTGGGGGGCGGCATTCGTAGCGAGGAGGCGATTGGCGAATTGCTCGACCTGGGGCTGTCGCGGCTGGTGATCGGCACCTTGGCGATCAAGGAGCCTGACTGGTTCAAGCAGATGTGCCGGAAATTCCCCGATCGGCTGGTGCTGGGCGTCGACGCCCGGGACGGAATGGTCGCCACCGACGGCTGGCTGGAAACGAGTAGCTTGCGGGCGGTCGATCTGGCGGCTGCGTTCGACGACCTGCCGCTGGCCGCGGTCGTCTATACCGACATCGCCACCGACGGCATGCTGCAAGGCCCCAACATCGCCGCCATGACGGAAATGTGCGACGCAATTTCCACTCCGCTGATCGCCTCGGGCGGAGTCAGTTGCGCCGCCGACGTCGCCCAATTGGCGACAACGGCCGTGGCGGGCTGTATCATTGGAAAGGCGTTGTACGAAGGACGACTCACATTGGAGGAGGCAATCGCGGCGGCAGTTTGAAGAGGCACAGTTTGAAGAGGCAACAACGAACGGCCCTGAGCAAAACGAATCGATCGCCGGAGTTTTACGCTCCGCGCCAATAGACAAGCCAACTTTCCTGCTGGATTGGAGCTACCGCATGGCTAGATACGAAGTCGGCAACATTCGCAACGTGGTCTTCTGTGGGCATGGTTCTTCCGGAAAAACGACGCTCGTCGACAGCCTGCTCGCCTTAACGGGCGCGGTGAACTCGCAGCCGAGCGTCGACAACGGCACCAGCATCTGCGACTTCGACGAGGAGGAGAAGCACCACAAGCACTCCATCGAGGCGGCCGTCACCCACTTTGAACACGACGGCGTGCGGTTCAACGCCATCGACACGCCCGGCTATCCCGATCTGATCGGCCAGGCGATCGGAGCGATGCAGGCGGTCGAGACGGCGGTGATCTGCATCGACGCCCACGCCGGCATCAAGGTCAATACGCGGCGGACGTTCAGCGAGGCGGGCAAGGCGGGCCTGGGCCGCATCATCTGCATCACCAAGTTGGATAGCGACAACATCGACTTCGAGGGACTGCTGGCAAGCATCAAGGAGATGTTCGGCACCGAATGCGTGCCGCTCAATGTGCCGCACGGCGTGGGCGCGCAGTTCGACGGCGTGATCAGCACGCTGCATGTGCCGAGCGACGTTGACGACGCGCCGGTCGATCTGGCCGAGTACCACGAGCTTCTCGTCGAGCACGAAGTCGAAGCAGACGACGAGGCAATGGAAGCCTTTCTGGAAGGCAAGGAGCCGGACGACGAACAGCTCGACGCCTTGCTCGAGCCGTCGGTCAAGGAGGGGACGCTGATCCCGATCGTGTTCGTTTCAGCCAAGACCGGGGTCGGCCTGCCGGAGTTTTTGGATCTTCTCAAGATGGCGGCGCTGACGCCCGACGACGTCCAGCGCCACGGCGAAAAGGACGGCGACACCGTCACGATCGAGCCGAAGCCGGACGGGCCGCTGGTCGCGCAGGTGTTCAAAACCCGCGTCGATCCCTTCGTGCAGAAACTGAGCTTTCTTCGCATCCTCTCCGGCACGCTGAAGAAAGAGTCGAGCGTGCCGATCGACGGCAACGGCGGCGGCAAGGGAATCAAGCTGCATCAATTGTTCGAGGTGCAGGGAGCGCAGACCGAGGCGATCGACGCGGCCGGCCCCGGCGAGATCGTGGCGGTGACCAAAATGGAAGACTTGCACACCGGTACCAGCATCGGCGAAGTCAAAGTGCAGCCGATCACGTTCCCCACGCCGATGGTCGGCCTGGCCGTGCGGCCCAAGAGCCGCGGCGACGAGGCGAAACTCTCCGGCGCCCTGCACAAGATCGAGGAAGAGGATCCCACCATCCATCTCGACCACGACCCCGAGACGCACGAATTGGTCATGACCGGCATGAGCGAACTGCACTTGCAGTTGGTGCAGGAGAAGCTCAAGCGGCGCGACAAGGTCGAGGTGGAGACGCACGAGCCGAAAATCCCCTATCGCGAGACGATCCAGCAGGAGGCCGAGGGGAGCTACCGGCACAAAAAACAAAGCGGCGGCAGCGGGCAGTTCGGTGAAGTGCATATTCGCATGTACCCGCTGGCGAAGGACACCGACCTTGAGGAGTACGCCACCAAGGCTCGCTTCCCGCAATTGAAAAACACCCACTACCACGAGAAGCATAATTTCCTATGGGTCGACTCGGTGGTCGGTGGCTCGATTCCCAGCAACTTCCTGCCGGCGGTCGAAAAAGGCTTTCTCGAACGGATCCAGCGGGGCGTGATCGCCGGGTACAAGGTGCAGAATATCTGCGTCGAGGTGCATTACGGCAAGCATCATCCGGTCGACAGTTCGGAGGCGGCGTTTAAGATCGCCGGCTCGATGGCCTTCCGCGAAGTGTTCAAAAAGGCCAAGCCGGGACTGCTGGAGCCGATCGTGACGATGCACATCACCATCCCTGGGGAGAAGCTGGGAGACGTCAACAGCGACCTGTCCGGCCGCCGGGGCCGGGTAATGGGCATGGACGCCATCGGCGGCGGCCTGCAAACCGTCACCGCCGAAGTGCCGCTGGCCGAGGTGACCACCTACGCCCGGGCGCTGTCGAGCATGACGGGAGGGCAGGGGAGTTTCACCATGGAATTCAGCCACTACGAACTGGTGCCGGGCAACGTGCAAAAGGAGATCATCGACGCGGCAAAGGTGAAGGACGAGGAGGACGAGGGCTAGCGCTACTACCGCATCCCGCAAACTTCCAGCAACGTCCGCTGCACGCACGCATCGTGCTCGGCCGAAAACTCCGGATCCTTCTCGCCGCGGAGCACGGCGCTGAACTCGCGGAGGTCGCGGATCTGGAGCGTCGCCGCCGGCGGTGCATGATGCTGCCATTCGGTTTGGCCTGTGGTCCAGGTCCAATAGTCTTGCGTGGCGTTGTTTGCCATGTGTCCGCTACCTAAGTGCGGGATCACGAACGCGCCCTCGGTGCCGTAGACTTCGATCCGCCGGCTGTTGGGAGCCGATTCCAGCGCCGTGACTTCCAGGATGGAAAGGGCCGCTTCGTGCTCGAGCAGGGCGACGGCGTTGTCGATGAATTTGCTGCCGGACGCACGGCCCGGGGGGGCCATGTTACGGTCGTGCCGCATCACGCCATGCACCTTGCTCGGCGGGCCGAGGAGATGGACGGCGAAGTCGATCAGGTGGCCCCCCATCTCGAAGAACATCCCGCCCGCGAATTGGGCGAACTCCTGTTCGTGCTCTTCGTATAGACTCAATTCCTTCGGCAGCCGGCCGCGGAACTCGTAGATATGCCCGAAACGACCCGCCTGGGCGAACTGGAACAGCACCTCAATCGCCGCCATGTAGCGGAACAGGTAGGTCGTCTGGATGGTGGCTTTTTTGCGAGCGGCTGTTTTCGTCAGGCGCTCATACGACTGCCAGTCCGGTCCGCCCGGCTTCTCCAGCAGCACCGACCGGCCAGTCTCGACGGCCGCTTGCGCCAGTGCGACGTTCTCCGCGACGGCCCCTTCCACGACCACCGCATCGATCGGCTGGGCGAGCGCTTCGGCCAACTCGTGGCAGAGGTGCGTCGCCGGCGAGGCGTCCTTCCATTGGTCGATCCGGTCGGTCCAATTCTCCGGATGCGCGTCGTAGACGGCGGCCAGCGCGAACTCCTGCGGATGGGCCAGAATCTGCTTCACCATGCCCGGGGCGTGAGGGTGGCCGATGCCCAGCAGTGCCAGTTTGAGAGGTTGGTTCATGGATTTAGACCTCGCACAAGTGAGGGGAGCGTTGGAGAGAACTTCCATGGTGGCGACGCTAGCTGTCAGCGATCAGCTCGTTCTTCATCGAAACATGGAACTACTGAGTGATGGATTATTGCGTATGTCTGTTCGTGTCGTCGAGTTTCATCTGCGCGCTTCTGCGTCATCTGCGGACGCCCCAGCCGGTTGTCCGCAGATGACGCGGATACTCGCAGATAGTGTCAGAATAATCGGCATCCAACATCAGCCGCAGGGCACTAGCCCCCGGTTAGCGCCGAAAAACCGGCCGTTAGCGCGGTGCGGCTGATGTTGTGGTGGCAATCCCCTACTTCAATTCAAAATTTTCACAGCCTCTCTGGGAGAAGGGTTTTGCTTCAGATGGCTGAAGTGTTACCCACTTTCTTTGTTTTCTCTGTTCTCTCCTGTTCCAATGGACCTGGCAGACCCTAAAGCCCCCACCCACCGATACGCGGTTTGCCTAAACTTCCGAACCTTCCCGTGACGAAGAGAATCTTGATTTTGCCGATTGTGAGGTCTACGATGACCGCTAGCAGAGCAAAGCCTCGCCTTTCGTCAGGCCCCTTTCCGAAAGCCCCTTGAACATGGTTGCCCTCCCGAACCACATGATTCGCTGCGTCTGTACAGGCCCGGCGCGGGGATAGTCGCCGCGCCGGACGATTTGCGGGCGTTTGTGGTTTTCGTGCATCGCCTTCCTCCCCCGGTCCGACTCCTGCGGCCGGGATGCTTTCGGAGCAATAATATCATGGCTAGTGATTTTCGGCTGAAGGAACAACTTCCTCGGCTTACCGAACGGATCGTGCAGACCTACGGCCAGGTGGCCCATATCAATCACCTGGGCCACTGCCCGCTGCCCAACTACGACGTGATTGTCGAAATCCTGGAGGATCTCAAGGAGATTCTCTACCCCGGCTATCGCCGTCGCGAGGGGCTGCATGCCGGCAACGTCATGTACCATGTGGGCGATCTGGTAGACGGACTACACGACAAACTGACCACGCAGATCGCCCGTGCCCTGCGGCACGAGGCGGGCGTGGACGACGACTGCGAAACGCCGACCGACTACGAAGCCAAGGCCCAGGCGATGGCGATCAGTTTTCTGGAAACCCTTCCGGAACTGCGCGGGCTGCTGGCGACCGACGCGCAGGCCGCCTACGAGGGCGATCCGGCGGTGCATAGCGTCGACGAGGTGATCTTCTGCTATCCGGGCCTAGAGGCGGTCACGGTGTACCGCCTGGCCAACGTGCTGTACCGGATGGGCATTCCGTTCATCCCGCGGATGATGACCGAATGGGCGCACCGCGTGACCGGCATCGACATCCATCCCGGCGCGACGATCGGGCACCACTTCTTTATCGACCACGGCACCGGCGTGGTGATCGGCCAGACGTGCGAGATCGGCAACCACGTGAAGATCTACCAAGGCGTGACACTCGGCGCGCTGAGCTTCAAGACCGACTCCGAAGGGGCGTTGCTCCGCGGCGACGAAGTGAAACGGCATCCCACCATCGGCGACCGCGTGGTGATCTACGCCAGCGCCACCGTGCTCGGCGGCCTGACGGTGATCGGCCACGACTCGGTAATCGGCTCCTCGGTATGGCTCACCCGCAGCGTCGACCCGCACACGACGGTCGTACTGGAAAAGCCGAAGCTTCGCATGCGGCAGGAACAGACCGACGACATGAAGGCCGAGGCGAATTATCAGATATGAGGCTTGAGGCTTGAGGCTTGAGGCGGGAGGTTTGAGGTTTGAGGTCTTTACCTCACGTCTGGCTCAACGGATTCGACGCGGCTGCGGATCGTTCCCTGCTGCAACTTCGTTGTGATTGTCTCACCCGCTTGCACTTGATCGGCGCTGCGGAGCAAATGCTCGCCGTCGGCCCGATACGTCAGGCTATACCCCCGGCCCAACACGGCCAGCGGCGAGAGGGACTCCAGGTGGGTCGCGGCCGATGCGAGCTTCGCCTGGCAACGCTCCAGGCGATAGCGCGTCGATCGCTCCACGCGACCGCCTAGCTCGTCCAGCTCGCGGGCGAGATCATGCAGGCGGGCAAAAGGCTTGGCGAAGACCGCATGCTTGGCCAGCCACTCGTAGCGCTGCCGGGCGGCGCCGGCATGGCGGTCGAGCGCCGTGACCAGTCGTTGCCGACTGCCCCGCAACGCCGCTTGGATGTCTTCCACCGAGGGGACGACCAGTTCGGCCGCTTCGCTGGGGGTCAGCGCGCGGACGTCGGCCGCCAGATCGCAGAGCGTGACGTCGATCTCGTGCCCCACGGCCGAGACGACCGGGATCTTCGAGGCGGCAACCGCGCGGACGACCGCCTCTTCGTTGAACGCCCACAGGTCTTCCAGGCTGCCGCCGCCGCGGCCGACCACCAAGGTATCGATCGGTAAACGGTTCGCCTGGCGGATTGCCGCGGCGATCTCCTCCGCCGCGCCGACCCCTTGCACTCGGGCGGGAACCACCAACACGTGCGTTCCCCGCCAGCGACGATGCAGCACTTGCAGAAAATCGTGCAGCGCCGCCCCGGTGGGACTGGTCACAAAGGCCACCGTATGCGGAAAGCGGTTCAACGGCCGTTTGCGGGCCGGATCGAACAGCCCCTCGGCTTGCAGCTTCTCCTTGAGCTTCCGCAACGCCAGCTCCAGCGCGCCCATCCCCTTGGGCAACGCCTTGCGGATCACCAATTGATAACTGCCGCGGGGGGCGTACAGATCGATGCCTCCTTGGCAGATGATCTCCAGCCCGTCGTGCAGATCGAAATCGAGCCGAGCGGCGGTGGTGCGCCAGAGGACCGCCCGAAGTTGGGCGTCGCCATCCTTGAGCGTCAGGTAGCAATGCCCCGACTGCGGCCGAGAGAAATTGCTAATCTCGCCGGCCACCCAGACGGATGGAAAGGCGCCTTCGAGCGTCGCTTTGAGTTGAGCCGTCAACTCGGAGACGCTCTGGATGTGCTCCTGTTCGCCGCCGGGGTCGTTCGTCCATGGTTCGTTCATGGATGCGATGATAGCGGAAGTCGGCGTGCATTTGCAGCCAGCCCAAAGTAGGACGGCTCTCCGAAGCCGTCCTTAGGTAAGACGGCTCTCCGAAGCCGTCTGACGAGAAACTATGTTTCGAGGAGTCTGCCGGTGCTGAGAGGCGTGGCGCTGCCAAGGCCGCAAAGGTTCAACCCAGTCCCGTCCTACTCGGAGGCTGCGCTCCTCGCTAGACGGCCTCGGAGGGCCGTCTTACACTTAGCCTGAAATTGCTGCGTAGACCTGCCCATGATCAATGTTGTGCCACATGTTGCAAAACCCAGGCCATTCCTCCAGCCAAACTCGTTCCGACTGCGAAGCTAATACCAGCTTGTTTCCAATGCTTCTGAAAAGACGACCAAGCTGCGTTGGCGAGCAATACTGAGGCAACACCGTTCCCGATTATCATGCCTAGAAACATCGATCCTCTCGCAGTCATTAAAAAGCCCCAATCTCCATCGTCATAGAGCAAGACAATCGGAACTAGAAACATGATTAGTGCAAAGCTGAATGCAACTACGCATAACAGGCCGGCAACGATCCCCAGCAGCGACAAACGCTTTCTGACGACTGGCTGAAACGTGTTGCTTGGCGGCGATTCGTAGGGATTCTTTTCCACGCTTGACGTCTCCAGTCGGGGCACTGGCGGACCGGACTGGACAATGGTCCCATCCTACGTTGCTGCTTCCGCTTCCTGCTGTTTTTCATGCACTGCGATGATGCGGTTGATCGCATTCAGATACGCCTTGCCGCTGGCTTCCAGGCTGTCGGTCGAGACGCCGCGGCCCATGTAGGACTTGCCGTCGTATTCGACTTCGACGTTCACCTCCGCCTGGGCATCCTTGCCGACCGACACGCTATGCACGCGAAACTCCTTGCAGCGGACGCTGTAGCCGGTCGCCTGTTCGATCGCCAGGAAGATCGCATCGACTGGGCCGTCTCCTTCGTTCACTTCGGCGGCGATATCCTCGCCGCCGCGGTGCAACGTCAGTTTCACGTGCGGGACGCCGTCGGCCTGCATCACCAGTTGATAGCCTTCGAGCGAGTACTCCTCGGTCAGCCCGCGGTACTTCTCGTCGATCAGAGCCGCAATGTCGCTGTCAAAAACTTCCTTCTTCTTGTCGGCCAGCAACTTGAACTGCTCGAAGATCACCTGGATCTGCTCGGCGTTGAGATGGTAGCCCAACTTCTTCGCCCGGTCGGCCAGGGCCGCTCGGCCGCTATGTTTGCCCATCACCAGATCGGTGCGTTCCAGGCCGACCATCTCGGGCCGCATGATCTCGTAGGTCGACGGCTCCTTGAGCATGCCGTCCTGATGAATGCCCGCCTCATGGGCGAAGGCGTTGCGGCCGACGATCGCCTTGTTCCGCTGCACCTGCAGGCCGGTCACCTTGGAGACCAGCCGGCTGGCGGGCACCAGCCTGGTCGTATCGATGCCGGTGTCGAGATGATAGAAATCGTTGCGTACCCGCATCGCCATCACCACTTCTTCCAGCGAGCAGTTGCCCGCCCGCTCGCCAATGCCGTTGATCGTACACTCGATCTGCCCGGCGCCGGCCTGCACGGCGGCCAAACTGTTGGCCACGGCCAGGCCGAGATCGTTGTGGCAGTGGACGCTGATGGTGGCCCGGTCGATGTTCGGCACCCGGTCGAACAGGGCCTGAATGTGGGCACCCATGTGGGCCGGCGTGGCGTAGCCGACCGTGTCGGGGATGTTCACCGTGGTCGCTCCGGCGGCGATCGCCTGCTCGACCACTTCGCAGAGAAAGTCGATCTCGGTGCGGGCGGCGTCCTCCGGCGAGAACTCGACGTCGTCGCAATAGCCGGCTGCGCGACGAACGCCGGCCACGGCCCGCTCGATGATCGTCTCCTTGGTCATCTTCAGCTTGAACTCGCGATGGATCGCGCTGGTGGCCAGAAAGACGTGAATCCGCGGGCTTGCGGCCACCTTCAAAGCTTCCCAGGCCCGGTCGATATCGGCCTCGTTGCAGCGGGCCAGCCCGCAGATGGTGGTGCCCCGGATATTGCGGGCGACCTGCTGCACCGCCTCGAAGTCGCCGGGCGAGGCGATCGGAAAGCCCGCCTCGATCACGTCCACGCCCAGGTCGCAGAGCAACTGCGCGATCTCCAGCTTTTCGGGCAGGTTCATGCTGGCCCCGGGCGATTGCTCGCCGTCGCGCACGGTGGTGTCGAAGATCTTGATTCGGCGTGATTCGCTCATTTCGGATTTCCTCAATGGCTGGGGGGCCAGGTACGCATGAGGTCTGAGAGGTTGGCGTCAACAAAACAACCCCGGAGCCTCGACAGGCCCCGGGGTTGCTGGAATGCATTGACTTGTGGCGACGATGCAAAAACCCCTACGGCCTGCGGCAGGCTAGAGCCAGAAGCAATAGTAGGGGGAGGTTTGGTCGACGCATGATGGACTCAGTGTAATTCAAATCAGTGTTACTCAAATCGGCAGGATGAGGTAATTTCCTCACCTTTTCAGGATGGTAGTCGCCGGCCGGCTTCAAGTCAAGCACACGTAGCATGGTCCCCTGGGCCGTGCGAGCCGTGGCGATCGCGGTAGGGACCGCCGTTGCCGGCGGCCCCCCGCTCAGATCCGTACGTGAACTACTCGCTCATACGGCTCCTGCCGCAAGTCTGGCGCGAAATCGGGTATTGGGCCAAGGGTGAGTGATGCGGGGACGCGG
>JBGTJT010000331.1:0-2616 GCA_041744995.1 Pirellulales bacterium
GGCCATTGCCGGCAAAGCAACGGCCACCGCCGCAGACGTGAAACAACTGGCCACCGCCAGCCTGCGCCACCGCCTGATCCTCAACTACGCCGCCGCCGCGGAACAGGTTACGGCAGAACAGATCGTCGCCGAAGTCCTTCAGTCCATATGAGCGCGCTGTTGCTGATCACAGAGTAATGCCAACCGTTTTCCTGGGACTCACGTCCCAGGCTATGTGCTGCCGCCGCTCCGCGGCTGATTAGAGCCTGTGCCCCTGTAGTTCCAGCATGAATCAAGAATCCCTTAGCCGCTATCAATCGTTGCACCTTGCCGCCCGGCGGCAGTGGGGGGATCGGTTTCTTGGTCGCTCCGTACAGCGCACCATGGCGGGCGGGACCGAGGTGACCGGCTATCGCGATTACACCACCGGCGACGACTATCGCTATGTCGACTGGAACCTCTGCGCCCGGCACGATGAGCTGCGCTCGCGCGAGTATCGCGGCACGGCCGACGCCAGCACCTACTTTCTGATCGACTGTTCGGCCTCAATGGGACTCGGGTCGCCCACCAAGTTCGCCTACGCCCAGCGGTTGGCAGAGGCGCTGGTCTATCTGGCGATCGCCAACCTCGATCGGGTGCAGTTGCTCGCTGTCGCCGACGGCATTCTGGCGGAGACGCGCTCTGCGCGAGGCCGCGACGCCTTGCCGCTGCTGTGGCAGTTTCTCCGTGAAGCGAACGCTTCGGCCGCGAGCACCGACCTGAGGGCGGTCGCCGAACAGTTCGTCCGTCGCCCACAACGCCGCGGGTTGGTCGTGCTGCTAAGCGATCTGCTCGATCCGCGCGGATTCGAATCGGCGCTCGACCTGCTGAGACTGCATCGCTACGAGCCACACGTCGTGCAGGTCTTCACGCCGGAAGAGGCCAACCCCAAGCTGCCAGGCAAAGTCGAGTTCTACGACGTCGAAACTCAGCAGACGCGGCAATGGACGCTCGGCCAGCAGGATCTGGCGAACTACCAGCAGGTATTCGACGAGTTTCTCACCTCGCTGGCCAGCTACTGCGGGCGTAACTGGCTGAATTTTACGCAAACCTCCACGGCTGCGCCGGTCGAGACGGTTTTGCAACGAATGATCGCGTCGAGTGTGCGGCGAGTGGCGTAGTTCGGTTCACTCGGTTAAATCTTCCGCGGTCAACTGGTCCTGATGGAGGTGGCGAACTGCATGAACCAGAACGCGGTCATCGCGAATTCTGTAGACAATTCGATGGGTCGGCTTCGTGCCGATGCCGTAAAGCATTTGACGAACTGGAAATCCGAACTGTTCACTTTCTGGCGCTAGCTGGTGGCATTCCGGATCTCGCGCAAGGCGCTTTAATTCCTCGCGAATTCCCTCTAACCAGCGAATCGCTTGATCGACATCACGATTGTCTGCCCACCAAATCGCAATCTGATTGATATCGATGTCGGCTCGACGCAGGACTACGACGGTGTAGGTCACTTCATGTCTTCCAGTCGCGCCCGAACTTCATCGCACACTTGGTCCACAGATCGGCCGCCCCCTGCCTCGTACTCTGCTTCCCCCTCTCGAATCGCCTCGCATACTTCGTCCATCTCGCGAGATTCCCGCCAGAGTCGTAAAAGATCCTCTATCGATTTCGTGCCGGGGCTATGCACATTCTGCTTCGCAAAATCTGCGAACGACTGGATATCAGCGAGCGACACGCTCATCTCACCCTCCATCAACGAACGGCTAAATTGCTTTACCTACAAACGATTATAGGCAACAACTCCCATACATCCAAACCAGCTTTTAGCGACTTATGGCGATATCCCTCAGTCGGTGTAGCGAGTCGGAATCGCCCTTCAAGTACGCTTCCCAAAACGCCAGCGTCGTCTTCTTTACAACTTCCACATGCTCCGGGATCATCGGTCCCGCGCCGGGATATCTGAGCCGCCCGGCAATACCGCCAAAGCCGTGGTGGGCGCCTTCGATGAACAGCAGATACTTGTCCCCCGGCGGCAGGCTTTCGTAGGCTTCAATCCGCCAAGTGTACGAAGCACCGCTGCGGGGGGAACTGTCATTGGTGCCGGTAACGACCAGCGTCGGCCGAATGCAGTCGCGCCAGCTTGCCGCGTCGGTTGAGTCATCGTTGCCTTGCGGCGAGATCCAGACAAAGGCCCGCGGCCGCCCGTCGCGGAAGCTCACGTGCTCGCCGCTGCGGGGATGCTTGTGCGCCAGTCCCGCGATCAACTGCGCCGTATGCGCGCCAAACGAGTGCCCGCCGATGCCGACACGCTCACGATCCAGCGTCGGCGCCCCGTCCGGCAGTTGCGATTGGATTTGATCGAACCCGTCAAGCACATGCACAATATCCTGCGGCCGGGTCCGCCAATGCTTGGCCGTGCGGGGAGAGAGCAGCACGCTTTCGAGGTTGCCGAACTGCCGCTTCTCCTCACGGGTGAGCCAAACCAGTGAGTCCCCATGCGTCGGCTGAATACAGACGTAGCCGTGCGTAGCCCAATGGGTAATCAGCGGAGCGTAACCCTCGCGGCTGCCGGTAGCGCCGTGCGAGAAGATGATTACCGGGGCCGGGCCGGTGCAATGGAGCGGATAGGTGACGCGAAGCGGGAGTTCGCGC
>JBGTJT010000332.1:0-3551 GCA_041744995.1 Pirellulales bacterium
CGAGGCGTTTCTCGACGCGGTCGAACAGCAATGTGCAACAAGGGCCGCCCTGTCCGGCCGCCGCAATGAATTTCTCGCTGACTGCTTGGCTGAACTACACCAGGCGAATCGGGATTTCCTCAAGCAGTGTTACAGCTCAGCCCGTACGTTTGCGGCTACCGCCGCCAGTTTGGGGCGCTCCGCGGAGTCGGTCTACAAACAGCTTGAACGCATTCGCCGCACGCTGCGCCAATGTATCGAGCGTAAGCTGCGCGAGGAGGACCGCATTTCATGACCACCCGCGAACCATATGACGACCTCTTTTCGCGCGTGCATGGCCTCGCTACGGCGATGCTATACGGCGATGGTACCGACGAAGAGGCGCGGGAACTTGAACGGCTTGTGCTCGACAACCCAGAAGCGAGAGATAACTACATTGATTGCATCGAGGACTATCAGGCACTGCGGACGTGGGCGAAAGACGAGGCCCCCGAAAACCCGATGGCGGACGTTGAGTCGATGACAGCATCAAAAGGAGCGAGCGAAGCGGTCCCCGGCAGTTTGGGACATGCAGAGCTTTTGACCCAAATCACCGCGCTCAAAGTTGTCTCGAAACGAAGTGCTTATTGGCAATCAATCAAACGGTTCGCGAACAACCACATCACTCTCTCGATGCTGCTCTCGTCGCTGTTCATGGCGATCTTCTTGCTCTCCCTGGCGCTAATCGTGCCCGACTGGAAACCGTACGTGCCGCCGGCCAAGACGCCTTCGATAGAGTTCGTGGCGCATATCACGGCCACGCATGAGGCGACGTTCGACAAAACGAGCCAGGGGAACTTCCATAACACGGATCTGTTCGAGGATGACCTATTGGTAGTCCTCGGCGGGTTGGTCGAGGTCACGTACAACAGCGGTGCCCGGGTGGTGCTGGAAGCGCCAACGACGTACCAGATTCAGGGCCGCAACGGCGGCAAGCTGTTGCTTGGTAAGTTGACTGCTCGGGTAGAACAGGTCGAGGCGAAAGGCTTCGTCATCGATACGCCGCAGGGCACGATCGTCGATCTCGGGACCGCATTCGGTGCGGCGGTCGATGCCGAAAATGGGACGCAAGTCGAGGTTTCTGTCGGCGAGGTGGAATTGACGACGAGGCAAGGCGAACGGCGGCAATTGCGGGCCGGACAGTCGCTGCAGATCACCAGTTCTGGCCAATTCGAGGTCAAATCGGGCGGCAAGAAATCCGCCCCGACTTTTGCTTGGTCGCTACCCGTCGACCCACTGCCGCGACCACTACTGCACTGGACGTTCGACGAAGTGCGTCCCGATGGCACTACCCCGGATCATTCCCCCAACGACCTCGATGGTCGGCTGGAAGCAAGCATGGGGCAAGCCAACCTGGTCGAAGGGCCCCCGGGGTTTGGCCGCGCGCTGCAGTTCGACGGCAAACGTCAATGCGTCAGCTTGGTGAGGCCACGTGAGCGTGCCTTGAATCATACTTTTCGCGAGTTGACGATTGCCGCTTGGATCCACCCCGAGGCGGAAAGCCCAGGCTATTTCCTCGGCAAGATGGGCGGTGCGGGCGACCGCGGCTGGCAGTGGATGGTTGGTGATCAGTCGCTCTCGCTCATATTTTTCACCGACCGATCGGGCGCAGAGCAAGGTCTGATCCAATCACCACTGGAGCCGACACCTCCAGGGAAATTCACGCATGTCGCCGTGACGTTCGCGGCGGATCAATTCGTGCGTCTTTATGTCAATGGGCGGCTGGTGCGGGAGGCTGCGGCACCCAGCGGGATAAATTGGGACAACACGGCAAACTTCTGCGTCGGGCATCGCGGGGACTCGTTGCCCAAGGCATACTTTGCCGGGGCGATCGACGACGTGCGCGTGTACGGGACCGCGCTATCGGCCATTCAGATCCAGAAGCTGGTCAATGACGACCCTCCAGCAAAATAACATGATAGGCACTTTTGACATTCCAACTTGATAGGAAAACTTCACAAAGCGTTTGAGGAGTTATTGTTTGCAAATTCCTAGCACCTTTTACCTTCCGATGATTTAGGAGAATTCGATGAATACACGAAACCGACTGACGAGCTTACTGACACTTGCCGCCACCCTGACGGTGGCGTTCCTTTCCTCCTCCGCGCTGGGTGCGTCGATCTGGAAGGGGACCTCTAGTACCAACTGGAATACTGCAGGCAACTGGTCCCCCATCGGCGTGCCGGGCAGCGGGACGGATACGGAGTTCGACAGCACGGCGACGACCACGACGGTCTTGCTCAGCGCCAATGGCGATGCCAAGACGGTCACATTCAAGAGCGGCGCGCCGACCTTTACAATCGGCGGCTCTCAGAATCTGTTTCTACCCAATGCCGGACAGATCATAAACGACAGTAGCAACGATCAGGATCTCACCGGCATTTCGTTACTTAGGCCTTTGTCTAGCAGCGACACCACGATCACCTACCGTCAAAACACCGCCGCAACGCTGAAGCTGCCAGGTATCACTGGTCGAGACGTGACCGCGAACATAAATACCCGTCAGGTTTTCACCGGCAACAGTTTGGGAGTTATCGAGGTTGCGAAGCTTGACGACCGCGTTCTTGGCAGCAACACAACCAGCGTGCTTCTGAACGGCCCGGTGACGCTCAAGATTCTCGGCAATGGAACTTTCACTGGTGCTCTGTACAGCTCGGCCGCCGCCGTCACGTTCCGCAATGGGACGGTCAGTGTCGCGTCGGTGGCCAATAGCGGGACAAATAGCACGCTTGGGAATTCTGGAACGATCGACTTCGGCGATGCTGTTGCAACTTCAGCGACCGGGACGCTTCAGTTCACCGGCACCAGTGGCACGACCAACCGCCCTTTTAGGCTTTATGACACGAGTACCGGTGTCTTCGACATTACGCAGGCGGCGGGGAATCTGGAACTTACCACTGGGATCGTCCAGATTTCTGGCACCGCCGGCAAGGTCACCAAGAAGGGTGCAGGCACGTTGACGCTCTCCGGCAGCAGCAGCTATGCAGGCGACACGACGGTTACGGGGGGCACACTTGCTTTGGGGCAGAGTAATGTCATCTCCAACTCGTCCAACCTGATCTTCAATACAGGCACGAAACTCAAGACCGGTGGGTTTAGCGACACGTTTGCCACGCTGGACATCAACGGCTCGGTGATCTTCGATTTTGAGAGTCTGGCCACCAGCAATCTCGTCTTTGCGGACAGTTCGGGCGTGAGTTGGGGGAGCGATCTGGACATCATCAACTTTACCGCCGACTTCGATTCGATCCGGTTCGGAACCAACAACAATGGCTTGACCCCCGCACAGTTGAGCGATATCTCAATCAACGGCGCGGCCGCCGGAATCGACGACAACGGCTTCCTATTTCAAATTCAGGCGATTCCCGAACCCTCGGCGTTCATCCTCGCCGCGCTGGCAATGTTGGGTCTAATTGGCCTTTCACTCCGTCGCCGCTATCGAAGTAAATAACCGCTTCAAGATGACCATAGTGGATGAGCAACACCAATGAAAAAAAATGGGTTTACCCTCGGGGAGCGGTTGGTGGTGATCG
>JBGTJT010000333.1:0-8689 GCA_041744995.1 Pirellulales bacterium
GCCGGGCGTCGATCGGGCGGCGGAACTCTCCGCCGCCCAGTTCGCCTGGCTGGGCAACTGGCTGCTGGCGGCGGTCGGGCTGCTGCTGGCGGTGGCCGTGGCGAAGATCCTTTTCTATCGCTACACGCAAAAATTCTTCAATCGCCCCGACACCGCCGCCATGTTTTGCGCCGTCGAGACGCCCAGATGATGCCACGGCCCCGTATGGTAGGGTATGATTAGATAACATGAAACGCACCCTTTCCCATCCGCCGCCGGCTCGTCCGCCGAAGAAGCTGTCCAGTCATGTGACGGGACCGCTGTTGGCGCTGATCGCCAAGGTACTCAGCGGGTCGAGCGTCCGCTGGGTGGAATGCCAACCCGACACCTGCCAGCGAGTCTATTTCGCCAATCACACCAGCCACTTGGACGCCTTGGTGCTGTGGTCGTCGCTGCCGTTTGAAGTGCGGCAACTCACCCGGCCGGTGGCGGCCAAGGATTATTGGAGCAAGGGCCGGCTGCGCCGCTACCTGGCGAGCGTGTTCAACGCCCTGCTGATCGATCGCCAGGACATCAAGGTGCATCAAAGCCCGGTTGATATGATGCTCCGCGAAATCGGCGACACCTACAGCCTGATTGTCTTTCCTGAAGGGGGCCGCAACACCAGCGCCGAGATGCAGGACTTCAAGAGCGGGCTGTATTATCTCTGCAAGAAGCGGCCCGACCTGGAAGCGGTGCCTGTTTACATGGATAATCTCAATCGCGTGCTGCCCCGCGGCGAGTTCCTGCCGGTGCCGCTGCTAAGCTGCATCACGTTCGGCCCGCCGATCTGGCTGGAAAAGGGGGAACCGAAGACGGAATTTCTCAAACGTGCCCGCGAGTCTGTCTTGCGATTGAAGGATATCTAATCAATGGACGACTTGCTTGCTTGGGGATTCGTCGGCGGCGTGCTGGTGGTGGTCACCGTGGCCACGGTCGTGGGGCAGTTTCTCGCCCGGCAACCGGAGTCGGGGCTGAACCCGGCAATGGTCGCCACCTTTAACCGCCGCGTGCGGGCCTGGTGGCTGCTCGGCGCGCTGCTGACCGCCTCGATCCTGATGCCCGAGGAGATCACGGTCTTTCTGTTCTTTGGCGTTTCGTTTTGGGCGCTGCGGGAGTTCATCACGCTCACGCCGACCCGGCTGGGCGACCACCGCGCCCTGTTTTGGGTGTTCGTGTTGTTCACGCCGCTGCAGTACGTGCTGGTCGGCATGGGACAGGAATACTATCGCTATTTCGCCGTGGTGATTCCGATCTTCGGCACGCTGTTCATTCCGGCCCGGGTGGCGTTCTCCGGCGACCACAAGCGGTTCCTGGAGCGAACGGCCAAGATCCAGGCCGGCCTGATCATCTGCGTCTACTTTCTCAGCTTCGCCCCGGCCTTGCTCGACCTGCCGTTGAAGGATTCCCGCGGCGCGGGCGAACCGGTCGACTGGCCGCACAACGCACTGCTGCTGTGCTTTGTGGTGGTGATGAGCCAATTGAGCGACGCCATGCAGTTTGTCTGGGGCCGCATCCTCGGCAAGCGGGTAATTGCCGAGGCGATCAGTCCCAACAAGACCTGGGAAGGCTTCTTGGGAAGCGTGGGGGCCAACGGCCTGGTCGGCGCCGCGCTATTCTGGTTCACGCCGTTCAACCCCTGGCAAGCGGCCGGCATGGGAATGCTGATCGCGATCATGAGTTTCGCCGGCGGCATGACGATGAGCGCGATCAAACGGGACCGCGGCGTGGAAGACTACGGCACACTGGTCGTGGGGCACGGCGGCGTGCTAGACCGCATCGACTCCCTCTGTTTTTCCGCCCCGGTGTTTTATCATCTGACCTACTGGTATTTTGCTTCGTAAAGCGACTCCGCCGTCGAACTACTTAACCGAGGCAAATTCAGCGGTTAAGATGTAATACGGGAGTCGGACGTCTCCGCCAATCTTTATGCGAGCCAAAGCCATGAGCCAGGTTTCCGATCAGCATAAGCTGCGGTATGAGCACTACGTGTGCTATCCCGATGACGGTATGCGGCACGAGATCATTGATGGAGTGCATTTCATGAACCCTGCCCCGAGCACGTACCACCAGGATCTTTCCCGCAGAATACAGTTCCAACTCTACGAGGCCATCGAGCAAACCGGTCAGGGAAAGGTGTACGACGCGCCGGTCGACGTACATTTGTCGGAGCACGACATCGTGCAGCCCGATCTGGTTGTGGTGCTCACCGGCAACCGCATCATCACGCCGACGAAAATCAAAGGCACGCCCGATCTTGTTATCGAGATACTCTCTCCTTCCACTCGAGAGAACGATTTGACGTTGAAGCGACAGCGCTACGAGCAGGCGGGGGTTCCGGAGTATTGGGCGGTCGATCCGGAGGAGCATGCGGTCGTCCAGTTGGTGCTGACCGACGGAAAGGACGTTTCCCGCGAGCACGGCGAGATCGTGGCGCTGACGATCTTGGACGGCGTGTCGGTGAATTTTGCCGAAGTTTGGTAGCGCGACCCTGACAACCTTCATGCGAGCGAAGCCATGAGCCAAGTCTCCGATCAGCATAAACTGCGGTACGAGCACTACGTGTGCTATCCCGACGACGGCATGCGGCACGAGATCATCGATGGAGTGCATTTCATGAACCCTGCCCCGAGCACGTACCACCAGGATATTTCCCGCAGAATACAGTTCCAACTCTACGAGGCCATAGAGCAAACCGGTCATGGAAAGGTGTACAACGCGCCGGTGGACGTACACTTGACGGAGTTCGATATCGTGCAGCCCGATCTGGTTGTGGTGCTCACCGGCAATCGCATCATCACGCCGACGAAAATCAAAGGCACGCCCGATCTTGTCATCGAGATCCTTTCTCCTTCCACCCGAGAGAACGATCTGACGTTGAAGCGGCAGCGCTACGAGCAGGCGGGGGTTGCGGAGTATTGGGCGGTCGACCCGGAGGAGCATTCGGTCGAGCAGTTGGTGCTCGCCGACGGAAAGTACGTTTCCCGCGAGCACGGCGAGATCGTGGCACTGACGATCCTCGATCGTGTTTCGGTGAACTTTGCGGAAGTATGGTGAAACGCCTCGCAGTCTAAGATCATTCGCGCCGTTGCTGGTGGGTGGCTCTTTCATTCAACTGGTCGCCTTAGCCGGGCGAGGGGGACGGAAGCCCAACTAGTCCTCACGTGCCCCATCCTTCCCCTTGACCAGCGTAATCGCGTTGCTCATGCTAACGCATGAATTCTCAGCAGCACGACAACCTCTTTACACCAGAACGGCGGAACAACATGAAGTCAGTTCGAACGGGGATCAACGCTTGGATATTGATGCTGATACTCGCTGCGCCGGCGGCAGCGGCAACTTTGCAACAGCCCGGTTTCACGTTTACCAAAATCGTCGATACCGCCAGCACAACACCGCTGACAGTCGGCGTACTCGCGGAGGTGCTACCGAACGAGAGCTTTGTGACTTTTCGGTCGCCATCGCTGGTCGGTGGAGCGATTGCCTTTGTCGCCTCGTCAACCAGCCGGGACGGTGTGTACCTGTACCAGGAAAACCAGGCGTCGACACTGGCCCATACCTTTTCGCCGTCTCCGTACTCTGTCTTTTCGGCACTGTCCATGAACATCCCTGGATCACTATCATTCGACGGCAACACGATCGTCTTCCAAGCCACGCCATCCACTACGAACGATCGTGGGCTTTACCAGGCGGCAGCCGGTGAACCGCTGACGATCGTGGCCACTCGGTCCTCCGTAACGCCGCCCCAGGGTACTTCCGACTTCCGACTTCCGACTTCCGCCTTCCGTCGGTAGACGGAGAGCTTGTCGCCTTCCACGCGACAACACTTTCAAATCCGCGCACCTCGGGCGTTTATGTTCGCGACATGACCGAAGTTGGGGCGATCCCTATCAATCCGGTGCTCCATACGATTGCCGACGGGACAACATCCGTTCCCGGGGGAAGTGGAAACTTCACCAATCACGATACGCCATCGATCGTCGGAACCACGGTGGCTTTCGCCGGACTGGATGCCGCCAGCAAAGGGGGCATTTATGTGCGCGAGATCGGGGGATCCCTGAATATTGTAGCCAATCAGTCGACGCGGCCCCTCGGCGGGATCGGCCTGGTCAGCTACGGTTCCGTCGTACTTGACAATGGCAATGTGACTTTTCGAGCCGACGCGAATGTCAGTGGCACATTCACCACGGGGATTTACGCAACGACAGGCGGGGCCACGAGCGGAGGATTCAGGACCATCGCCGATACGACGATGATGATTCCCGCCGCCACCGGTAATTTCGAAGCTTTCGGACACGGAATTTCGGTTGACGGCAGTAATACAGCTCTGCTCGGGCTGGCACAACAATATACTGTAGGCTCGAGTATACAGTATGCCTACCAGGGCATCTTCAGCCATTTGACCGGCTCACTGGCCCGCGTACTCGACCTGTCGACTGAGCTGGAGGCGGGCAAGACGCTTACTTCCTTGCAACTTGGCAATGAAGGGTTGAGCGGCGGTCAGGTTGCCTTCGTGGCCGGATTCAGCGACGGGTCACAGGGTATTTACCTTGCCACTTACTCGCATTACGACTCCATGCTTTTGTCCGAGGCGCCGATCCTCAACGGCAGTCTCTTGCAAGGAGCGAGCCTCATCGGGGGAGTCGATTTCTCATTCACCAACGCGTTAAGCGGAGCTTTCTCGACCACCTACTCTCAGGGAACCGGCGGCGCGGCACTTCCTGCGGGGATTTTGATCGACGACGGGACGACGTACCAGCGATGGAATCTCGACTATTTGGTCCCCGGCCAGTCTGGTCAGCCGTTCGAGAGTGTCCTTCTCGCGTTAGGACTTGACCCGACCCTCATCGGCGGCGAACTGAACGTCTATCACGATTCGACGCGCCTGACTGAGGGGGTATACGGCAATCTGCAGGACGGCGAATACGCGAGGCTCGCTGATGGATCGCTGCAAGTGAGAATCTCCCATTTTTCAGACATCATCGTATTCAGCATCGCTGCTTCCAGCGTACCCGAGACTTCGTCACTAGCTTTGCTGGGCATCGGCGCGATCGGGGCGGGCACTGGCTGCGTTCGTCGCCGCCGTATAGCAGCGCGGCGGCAACAGGCGGCTATGCGACTGTAATTGTCAGTACCAATTACGGTGGGGCAACGACAGAGTTGCCACCCCAGAAACTGGCCGTGCATCTTCCGGCTGATGTCCGAGGGGAGGCATTCCTGTTAAAGTTTGCCGGTTGTGCGGGTCGATGGACTTGTTGGGTATTTAACGGTTGTATCGATGCTGCGGCTGCTAGCTACGACGGATCGCGGAGCAACTCCGTGCATTCGTGCCCGCGAGGCCCGAGCAGTTTGGCGCCCATTCTAGGCGCCGGCGACGACGAGCCATTTGTCGGGAAACGATTCCTGGGGGGGAGTCCTGTGAAATCTGTACGATTCTTGCGCGCCGCGTTGGCCTGCGCGGTCCTGGTGCTTGCCGCCCTCGTGCCGAGCGAAGCGCAGGGCGACCACGGCACCGATCCGCCGCCGGCATACCAATTCGATCCGTACCATGGCACAGAGGACCGCTGGCAGCAGACCGAGCCGCGGGAGTTGAACTTCCGTTGGGAGAAGCTTCCCCAAGCGTGGTCCGACGAATCCGAGCCGGCGACCAATCTGCAGCGCGTCTTCGAGCGCCAACCGACCGACGGAGACACGCCCGAGCCGCCGTTCCCGCTACCCGCGCCCGGCGAGCTGTCGAATCCTTTCCGTGACGATCCTGGCCAGAATGGCCCGCCGCGGGAAGGAACGTTGCCGGGAGTGGAGATCACGCCCGACGACGACGAACCGGGCGTATTCGATCTGGAGCCGTTCGAGTTCGACGACTTTCAGCCGGCACCGGAGCCGTACTACAACTCGTTCGACGCCGGCAGTCTCCGCAACGAGAGCGTCGGCCGGCTGGGCTTGTCGGTCTTCGACGATCCGCGGGCAATCACCGTGATCGATCAGCGCGCGTTGCAAGAACGCAACCCGCTCACCATGCAACAAGCGCTGGAATGGGAAGTCGGCGTGTTGGTGCAGCAAACCGGTCGCGGGCAGGTCAGCCCCTTCGTGCGCGGCCTGACGGGTCAACACGTGTTGATCATGATCGACGGCGTGCGACTCAATAACAGCACGTTTCGGCTAGGACCGAACCAGTACTTCAATACGATCGATCCCGGCTCGATCGAAAGCATCGAAGTGATTCGCGGTCCGCAGTCGGTCGCTTACGGCGGCGATGCGATCGGCGGCGTGATCAACGTGAACACCAAGAGTTCCTACGGCGACGGTTATAGCGGCAACTTCGTCGACCACTTCAGCACGGCCGATCTGGCGAACTACTCGCGATTGAACGTCTCTGGCTTGTACGATCGCTGGGGCGTGTTCACCGGTGCCAGCTACTTAAACGCCAACGATCTCGACCGCGGCGGCGACCTTGGCCGACAGGGAGGCACCGCCTATAACCAGTACGCGGGCGACCTGAAGTTCGAGTATGCGATTGACGACAACGAACTGCTGACCGTCTTGTTGCAGCACTTCGAGCAGAACGACCTGTTCCGCAGCGACCGCTTCCCGACGCGCCAGACCATCTTCGATCCGCAGCAGCGCGATCTGGCCTACGTCCGCTACCAGGCGTTCGATACCTGCGGCCCGCTGTTCGACACCTTTACATTCACCGTCAGTTGGCAGCGGCAATCGGAAAGCGTGATCGACACCCGCGATTCGACCAACAACCGCGACGTCAACGAAGTCAATACCGAGACGACCGGCGCCACGCTGTGGCTGGAGCGGGATCTCGACCATTTCGGTCGTCTGGCCTACGGGGCCGAATGGTATCACGACCACGTTGACAGCGCCGCCTTCCGTTACAACAAGACCACCGGCGCGCCGATCGGCCCTCGCACGCCAACCTATCCCGACAACAGCTATTACGAACGGGTAGGGGTGTTCATGGAGTGGGAAGTCGATGTGACCGAGCGGCTCAAGAGCGTGGCCGGCGTGCGGTACGAGCATATCTCGCTAGCCAGCACGCCGGAGGTGACGGTCGCCGGCGGCGGCTCGACGCCGGTGTTCATCTCGCCCAGTTTCAGCGACTGGATTGCCACGGCCGGCTTCGTGTATGAGCTTGACCCCGACGTCAATCTGGTGGGCAACTTCTCCGAAGGCTTTCGTCCGCCGAGCATCGACGACCTGGCGGCCACCAATACCAACGTTCAGCAGGAAGCGATCGACAACCCCAGCATCAACCTGGGACCGGAACACAGTTACAACTTTGAAGTGGGCGTGAAGGCCGACTTCGACCGCCTGCACCTGCAAACATTCTACTTCTGGAACAATCTCAACGACTACATCCAGCGCGACAACACCACCGCGGGGGGCGGCGGAACGATCCTGTTCGAACGCAGCAACCGCAACTCGATTATCAACGGCTACGAGTTGGCCGCCGAGTACGAACTGGACGAGCGCGGCTGGAGTCTGTACGGAAACTTCTGGTACATCTTCGGCAAGGACTTGGTCGAGCAAGTGCCGCTCAGCCGGATTCCGCCGACTCAAGGGGTGATCGGGTTGCGGTGGCGCGATCCGTGCGGGCCGAGCTATTTCGATGTGTTTGGCTGGCTCGTCGCGCGGCAAGACCGGTTGAATCCGCAGGACTTGACCGACAGCCGCATCCCCCCGGGGGGCACGCCTGGCTACGGCACGCTCAACTTCCGTGCCGGCACCAAACTGACCGAGTACGACCGCGTGGCCATCAACGTCGACAATCTGCTCGACAAGGCTTATCGCGTCCACGGTTCCGGAGTCGACGGCGCCGGCGCCACCGCAATTCTGACCTGGGAGCGGATCTGGTAGCGGAATTCGCCCATATTTCCGTCGCAGAACCCTATGGGGAATAATTCGCGTCGGCGGCTTCGATTACGAATTTGGCCTCCCTTCCCAAGACCCCATCCAGGGGCGGGGTCTTGGGATGCGGATGCCTGTCCGGAGGCTTGAGGCTTGAGGGGTGAGACTTGAGGAGGCTTCTCTTCTGGTTGCAAATCTTTGCAACTGCGTATCATAATGGTGTTACGACGTCGTAGCTGAATTCGCCCGAATTCTGAGCGGTGGGTAACGCGTCCTGATGTCGCGGAACTCTCGGCGAGTTCCGCTACCCCGTAGTAGCTGAATTCACCAAAATTCAGACGCGGCGGGTAAACTGTCCTGATGCTGCGGAACTCTTGGCGAGTTCCGCTACAACGAATTTCTACACTTAGAACTTCTGGATCCTGCATGCTTCGTATTGCGCGGTGTTATCTCCGAGACCAATGGAGCCGCAGCCTTGGCTTGGCCGCCGGTTTGCATGGATTGGGCCTTATGCTCCTGGCCGCCGCCACCCTGTCGCAGTTCGAGCCGGGGGGAAAGCAGATCGGTTTCACGGTCGAAATCGAAATGGCCCCTGCCGCCGAGGCCGACTTCCCGGCCGAGCCTGCTTTCGAGTTGGCACCCAGCCGTGTGCAATCGCTGGTCACGCCCGAGTTCGCCACCATCGACGACCGGATGTTTCGGCAGATGTCGACTGCCGAACTGTTCGCCGCGGCCGAACGCCCCGCCGACGACGGTGTCCAAATGCAAGCGGAAGACCCCGCGGCCCGGCGCCCCGTGCAGAGCGGTTTCAGTA
>JBGTJT010000334.1:0-9725 GCA_041744995.1 Pirellulales bacterium
CGGGGGGAGATCGTGGCCATCATGGGGCCTTCCGGTTCCGGCAAGCGTACGCTGCTCAATCTACTCGGCGCGGTCGAAACTCCGACCAGTGGACCAGTGCTGCTTGAGGGAGTCGATCTGGCCACGCGCGACGACAATCACCGCACGTTGATCCGCCGCCGGCGGCTGGGGTTTATTTTTCAAGCCTTCAACTTGCTGCCGATTCTCACGGCCGTGGAGAACGTGGCATTGCCGCTGGAGTTGGACGGTGTCGCTTCGAGCGAAGCGCGCAGCCGCGCTGCCGTGGCCTTGGAGCAAGTCGGCTTGGTGCGGCGGCAGCATCATCTGCCCGGTATGATGTCTGGCGGAGAGCAGCAGCGCGTGGCGGTGGCGCGGGCCATTGCCATTGAGCCGGCCTTGATCTTGGCTGACGAGCCGACCGGCAATCTCGACAGCGTCAACGGGCGGCAAGTCATAAACCTGCTGCACGGCCTGGTCAGTGAACATCAACAGACGATTGTGATGGTCACCCACGACGAGGAAGTGGCCGCCACGGCCGATCGGATCGTGCAACTGCGGGACGGTCAGATCGAAGGGGTGGAGTATCCGGAGAAGAGTGTCACCAGCGCTTCGCGTGCCTGAAAGCGCTTTGCTAGGACTGAAGTAACATCATGTTGCAATGGAGAATCGCCTGGCGCGAGATGCGGCGGCATCCGGGCCGCGCCCTGCTGGCGCTGTTGAGTGTCGTGATCGGAGTCGCCACGGTCACCGCCGTAGGGCTATCGACCGGAGCGGCGCGGCGCGCCTATCAGGACATGTACCAGTCCGTTGTGGGGCGTGCCGCGCTGGAGATTACCGGCGTCGGCGGCAGCGCGATTGAAGTCGCCTTGTTGCCGACGGTCGCCGAGACGCCGGGCGTGGCCACGGCCGTGCCGCTGATTCAACGCAACGCTGTATTGTACTTCGGCGACGAACGAGTCAGCCTGATCGCCCTGGGGGTCAATCCGACCTTGGACGAATCGGTTCGCGACTATCAGATCGTCGCCGGACAGTCGCTGTCCGAGGCGCGCGGCGTGCTGCTCGACGCATCCCTGGCCGAAAGCCTGGGCATTGCCGTGGGGGACGAGGTGAAACTGCTGGCCCGCGGCGGCCTGGTCGAGATGCAAGTCGTCGGCTTGGCGAAGGCGCAAAGCGGGGCCGGCGTGGCCAGCGGCGGTGTGTTGTTCATGCCGATCGGCACCGCGCAGCGGCGCTTCGCCGCGCCGAACGAGATCGATCGCATACAGGTTGTACTCGACGACAACGCCGATCCGCAGAATGTGCAAGAGCTGCTGGCGGCCAAACTGCCGGTGGGCGTGCAGATCAAGCCGCCAGTGACTTCCAGTTCGCTGGCCGAGGAGACCATGTTTGCCTTGGAGAACGGCTTGCGGCTGGCAACCGCCTTTGCGCTGCTGTCGGCCGTGTTCATCATCATGAACACCTTCTCGATGAACGTCGGACAGCGGCGGCGGCAGCTTTCCATGATGCGGGCGATCGGTGCCACCCGCCGCCAAATCAGAGGCTTGCTGCTGCGCGAGGCCGCGCTGCTGGGCGTGGTCGGCACGCTTGCCGGCATGGTTTGCGGACTCGTCGGCGCGCGGCTGTTGCAGCAGACGATGGGCGGGCTATTTCAAACGGAACTGCCGCCGCTGGAGTTGAAGCCTTGGCCGTTGCTCAGCGCGGTTGGTTTCGGCCTGGGCATTTCGCTGGTTGGCGCCTGGCGACCCGCGCAGAAGGCCGCCAGCTTGGCCCCGGTCGAAGGCATCAGCGGAGTTGCCCGCAACGATCTCGAAGGCCATTCGCACAAGGCGGTCTACTTCGGTTTTGGGCTATTGCTGTTATCGAGCGGCTTGCTGACCGGCTGTCTGGTCGGCTGGCTTCCGTTTGAGATGGCTGTGCTTTCCAGCGTGTTGCTGCTGATCAGTCTGGTGTTGCTGCTGCCGCTGGTGTTGCGCCCGCTTTCCTGGGTTTGCCAAGGGCTGTTGCGACCGTTCTCGCAAGTGGAGTCGCGGCTCGCCCGCTCGCAACTGCTGCGGCATGGCGCCCGCACGACGCTGACCATCGGCGTGTTGTTCGTCGCCACGGCAACCGGTCTAGGGCTGGCCAACTCGGTCCTTGACAACGTAGAAGACGTGCGCAACTGGTACCGCACGTCGATTGTCGGCGACTTCTTTGTCCGAGCGACCAACTTCGACATGGAAACGGGCCTCTCCGCCGCTGTGCCCGAGAGCGTGGTCGACGAGTTGATCAAGATCGAGGGAGTAGAGGCGGTCGACAGCTTGCGGTTGGTCTCGGCGACCGTCAACGACCAGCAGGTGATCGTGGTTGCAGGGCGGCACGAGTATCCCGCCCCGGCTTCGGAACCGGCGTCGCCGCCGCTGCGTGTGACAATCGGCAGCGTGCTGTCGCAGCGGTTGGGTGTGGACGTGGGGGACAAGCTGACGATTGCCTCAACCAGCGGCCCGCGTGAAGTGACCATCGAGGAGATCACCAACGACTACCTGGCCGGCGGCCTCACCGTGCGGATGAATCGCCGCCTAGCCGAGCAGTTGCTGGACGTGCAGGGAGTCGACGCCTACATCGTAAAGGCCGATCATGCGCGTCTGAAGCAAGTGGAGCAGTCGCTCGCCGCGGCCTGTGCGAAACGCGGCATCTTGCTGCAAAGCTATTCCGACCTGACCGCCATGATCGAAACGATGATGGCGGGAGTCGTCGGCAGCCTGTGGGGGCTGCTGGTGCTCGGACTGGTCGTGGCGGTGTTCGGCGTGGTCAACACGCTGGGCATGAACGTGCTGGAGCAGACGCGCGAACTGGGCATGCTCCGCGTGGTGGCGATGACCCGCCACCAAGTGCGCAAGACGATCCTCTCGCAAGCCGTCATGCTGGGTCTGCTGGGCATTACCCCCGGCGTCCTCGCGGGCGTTGCGATTGCCTATGTGATGAATCTGGCCACGATGCCGGTGACGGGGCATCCGGTGGCCTTCCGGTTTCACCCCGTGCTGCTCTCCGTCGGATTCTCGGTGGCGATGTGCATGGTACTGCTATCGGCCTGGATACCCGCCGAACGTGCGGCGCGGTTGAAGCTGGCAATCGCGTTGCGGTACGAATAGCCTGCTGCCGCCGGCGGCAGTGGCGAGTAGCTGCCGTTGACGACCGTGCCCGACCACGCAGCGAGCAAGTCGCGGCATGCCGGCGAATGTTTGCTGGTAAATGCCGATTATGCTATGATGCAGGCTCCCATACATCGTCTTTGGTATTCTGCTGCTCTCGCCGCCATCCCGCCTCTATCGCCTGCCTGTTGCATGATTCGGCGTCTCGCGTTGTCCGACTTGCTGTCGGGCGGTCTTTCCTCGTTCACACCCACCGATGATTATGCCCACTCAAATTGCGTTTCGGATATTTCGCCCAACCTTAATGGCAGCCATTGTGGCTGGTGTTGCCGGCGCTACATGCTTGCTGTTCGCCGCCGAGGCGGATCCGCAGTATCAGAAGACGATCCGGCCGCTGTTGAACCGGCATTGTGCCAGTTGCCATGGCGGCAAGAATCCCGAGGAGGGGCTTGATCTGTCGGCCGGCGATTCCCAAAAGTTGATCGCGGCGCTGGCTGATCTCAAGTCGCTGGAAACGATCGCCGAACGGGTCCGATCGCAAACCATGCCGCCGCCGGACGACGCCGAGCCGTTGCCCGAGGAGGATCGCCAGAAACTGTTGGCCTGGATCGACGAACAAATGCAAGCCAGCATCGGCGGAGAAACGAACCCGGGCCGCGTGACGATTCGCCGGCTGACCCGGATCGATTATCGCAACACAATCCGCGACCTGCTGGGCGTGGAGGTCGACACGGGCGAGTTTCCCTCGGACGACGTGGCGCACGGCTTCGACAATCTGGCCGACGTGATCTCGCTGCCGCCGCTGTTGATGGAACGCTACGCCGAGGCGGGCGAAGAGATCGCCCACCGCTGGTACCAACGAGAGATCGCTCCGCATGACGACAAACTTCCTTCGCAGCAAACCGACGCCCGCCAGCTTGCCGTCCGCATTCTGTTGCCCTTGCAGGAACAAGCGTTTCGGCGGCCGACAACCGAGTTGGAAAACCACTACCTGTTGCACTTCTTCGATACCTGCCAGCAACAAGGTTATACCTACGAAGAATCAATGCAGGCGAGCGTCACGCGGATCTTGATCTCGCCGGCGTTCTTGTTCCGCATCGAGCAGGACGGACCGATCGGACAGAATCGGCCGCTGGACGATTTCGAGCTGGCCACGCGGCTGTCGTATTTTCTCTGGAGCAGCATGCCGGACGAAGAACTGTTCGCGTTGGCCCGCGCGGGCGAGTTGACGAACGAACCGGCGTTGCTGGCCCAGGTCGAGCGGATGCTCAAAGACGAAAAGGTCCGCTACGGGCTGGTCGAGAACTTTGCCGGCCAGTGGCTGCAGACGCGGCGGTTGCAGGCGATTCGTCCTGACGAGAAGTATTACCCCAAGTTTGACGACGCCTTGCGGCAGGCGATGGAGGCGGAAACACTGCGACTGTTCGAGACGATCGTCCGCGAAGACCGGCCTATCTCCGAGTTGCTCGACGCCGACTACACCTTCGTCAACGCGCGGCTGGCCGAACATTACGGCATTCCAGGCATTCAAGGTGACCAGTTGCAGCGGATCAGCTTGCAGGACCGTCCCCGTCGCGGCGTGCTGACGCACGCCTCGGTGTTGGCGATCAACGCCCATCCGACGCGGACCTCGCCCGTGCTCCGCGGCAAGTGGATCATGGAGGCGATTCTCGGCACGCCGCCGCCTCCGCCGCCGGCCGACGTGGCGGAGTTGGAGGCGGTGCAGGTCGAAGGAACCCTCCGCGAGCGGCTCGAGGCGCATCGCGCCAACAAGGCCTGCGCCGCGTGTCACCGGCGGATGGACGCGCTCGGGTTGGCCTTTGAGAACTACGATGCGGTCGGCGCCTGGCGCGACAAGGACGGCAAGGAATCGATCGATCCCTCCGGCGAACTGCCCGACGGCGGCAAGTTCGCCGACGCCGTGCAGTTGATCGACTTGCTCGGCCGGCAGGAATCGGAGCAGTTTCGTCGCAACGTGGCTGAAAAGATGTACGTGTACGCGCTCGGCCGGACGCTGTCGATGTACGATCGCCTGCCGATCGGCCAGGTCGTCTCGCAGACGGCTCAAGGAGACGACCGGGTGTCGAGCCTGGTCCAAGCGATCGTGCTGGCCGAGCCGTTCCGCTTTCGCCACAATCCGGGCCGGATCGGCATCGAGAAGCTGCCGGAGCAATTCGCGTTTGAACTGACCGGCAACCCCGACCAGCAATCGATCCTGAAGTTCGGACGCAATCCGCACGCGGCGCCGACCGACGCGCAGCAGGCGACGTTCGAACTGCACACGCTCAAGAAACTGCTGAAAGCCGATACCGACAGCGAATCGGTCGTGGCCGTCGGTAAACCGCAAGGCGGTCCCGAACAGGGCGAACCGTACCGGTACGAGATCACCGCGCCCTTCGATGAGAACATCTACTTGACCTTCCTGGAGGGCATGATCGGCCCGCGGGACGTCAGCGACGACTTCCTCAAGGCAATTGCGTTCGTGCCCGACTCCGACGAATCGCACATCACGACTATCGCCAACTCCTCGCACAGTTGGAACGGTTCGCTGGTTGGGCCGGACAACATTCGTCCCGGCTCGGTGGTGGCCTTCGACTTCGACGTGCGGTTGGTGGCCAAAAAACAGGATACCGTTTCGGTGTTCCTGGCCACCGCCGGTGCGGCGAACACGTCGATGTTCACCAACGCCGGCCGGTTCCAATTCGAGGGCGCCGGGACGCACCGCTTCCGGCAAGTCGGCCGCCGCAACGCCAACATGCTCGACGCCTGGAACAGCGACGTCAATCTGGTCGTACAAACCCAGACTCAAACGGTCGTCGGCAACGTCTCACCGATGCACGTCGTCCGCCCGCAGTTGGGAATCAGCGATGACTCGCCGATAGCATTCCAATCGGTGAAGCGGGGCAAGACGGCCGAGTCCGCCCCGCGGCACGTGTTCAACGCCCAGCAGTCGACGGTTGCCGACCAGCGCGGCAAGCCGTGGGAGACGATCCTCTACGGCGCGGCGGTCCTACAGGCGGACCAAACCCGCGAATACCTGGTTTCCACCGAACATGTCGGCATCCAGCTCGTCGGCCCGCACGCCGGCAAGTTCCAGTTGGCGGGCGACAACGCCACCGACGACGGCCAGTCGATCCGGTTGATCGGCGCCGACGACGAACCGGGACTGCTGGGTGGCCCCGATCCCGAGCAGGAATCCTTCGCCGTCCACTTCAAGGGAGCGGCGCAGCCGGGAACGTACCAGGCGGCGGTGCGCATCGTCACCCAGGCCGGCGGGAAGGGAACTCACTCCACCGGCGCCAAAGGCCAACCATGGCCGCGGCTGTATTATGTCGACATTCCGGTGGAAGCGATCGTCAAGTAGCTCCATCGACTGCAACGTTACGCACACGCAATGAGACTCTCAGTTTAGGAAACACGATCATGTCTACGCTATCCCGTCGAACGTTTCTGCGTGGCTCGGGCGTTGCCCTGGGCCTGCCCCTGTTAAATGCAATGCTGCCGGCGCGCGTGTGGTCCGCCCCGGCTGCCGCGGTGAACAAGCGAGTCGCCTTTTTGTACGTCCCCAACGGCATCGTCCACGACGCCTGGAAGCCGGTCACCAGCGGCGTCGACTACGAGCTGCCGTACAGCCTGGAGCCGTTGCGGCCGATCAAGTCGGATGTGAACGTGCTCACCGGCCTGTCGCAGATTCCCTACGGAGAAAAGAAAGGCGTCGGCCACGCCCAGCCCACCGCCGCCCTGTTGACCGGCACGGTTCCCAGCAGGGAGAAGATCGAAGCGGGCAAGTCGATCGATCAGATGATCGCCGATCAGATCGGCGGCGACACGAAATTGAAGTCGCTCGAGTTGTCGATTGCCGGCTCGACGCTCAACGGCCGTTGCGACGGCGACTTTAGTTGCGCCTACAGCTCGATGATCTCGTACCGCAACCCGACTTCGCCGATGCCGACCGACAACAATCCGGCCAGCGTCTTCAAGCGGCTGTTCGGCGAGAGCAACCAAGCGGCCACGCCCGCCGAACAGAGCCGGCAGGCGCAGCTCCGCCAGAGCGTGCTCGATTCGGTGCTGGAAGACGCCCGTCGTCTGCACCGCGATCTGGGCAAGTCCGATCAACACAAGCTGGACGAGTATCTCTATTCGGTCCGCCAACTGGAGCGCCGCATCCAGCACGCCTCCATTTCGACCGACGGGGCGCCGAACATGGCCGCGCCCACCGGCAAGCCGGCCGACTATGGCGACCACGTTCGTCTGATGGGCGACCTGATGGTGCTCGCCTTCCAGACGAATGCGACCAGGGTCTGCACGTTCATGCTTGGTATCGCCGCCGGCGGACAGACCTATCCGATGCTGGGAATCCGCGAAGGCCACCACGACCTGTCGCACCAGATTACCGATCCCGACGCCCGCGCGAAGCTGCGTAAGATCGACCGCTACAACGTGTCGCTGTTCGCTTACATTGTCGAGCGGATGAAGTCGGTTCAAGAAGGCGACGGCACGCTGCTGGACAACTCGATCGTCTACTACGGCAGCGGGCTGGGCAACGGCGGCGCCCACACGCCGTTCGATCTGCCCGTGCTGGTCGCCGGCCGCGGCGGCGGCCTGTTCGGCAAGGGGCAACACATCAAGTCGACCCAGGACACGCCGTTGAACAACCTGTGGGTGACGGTGCTCAACGCGATGCATACCCCCGCCAAATCGTTCGGCGACAGCAGCGGCCCGCTCGATGCGATCATGGCGTGAGACGGCTGTGAATTGCTTTGTTCGACAAGGATCGAGTCGATTGGGACAACAGTGATCCTGACGGCGACAAGGGGCTTATTCATATTGAAGGCGCGCAAACGACACTTGTTCGTACTCGTACACGTGAGGCCACCCGGAGTTTCAAGTAGTTGGGCTTAGCGTGTCAGATACCGCTTTTGGCCTCAAACCCCTTGCAACACTTCGAGCAACCGCTGCCAGGCTTCGTCGCGGCCCTTTTCGTTGGCCGCTTCCGGCTCCTTCTCTTCGCCGCTGCGCATGAACCCGTGCCCTGCTTCCTTGTAGGTAACCGGCTCGAACTTCTTGTCTGCTTCTTTCATCTGTTCGGCCACTTTTGGCACGTTTCCCGTGATGCGGAAATCGTTGCCCCCGTAAAACCCATACACGGGTGCTTGGATCTTCTCCAATACTTCCTTGTCGGGGGCGCTGCCATAAAACACGCAGGCGGCGTCGACGTTCTCGTTGGTGGCCGCATGAAACGCTTGGGCGCCTCCCCAGCAGAAGCCGACCACGACCACCTTGCCGTTGGCCGCCTCGTGCTTTTCGGCGTAGCGGACCGCTGCGTCGACGGCCGCGGTGACTTCCTCCTGCGTCAGTTTGTAGATCGCCGTCCGCGCGTCGTCGCTCGTCTCGAAAGCCTTGGTATCGCCTCCGTCGGGGCCTTTGCCTGTGAGCATGTCGGGCGCGATCGCCAGGTAGCCCGCCTCGGCCACTTGATCGGCAAAGCTTCGCGCCCAGTCGTTCAGCCCGCGGTTTTCATGGATCACGATCACCGCCGGCACCGGCTTGTTGACCTCTGGGAAGACCACAAACGCCCGGACCGGGTCGCCGTCGGTACGCTTGAGTTCGACAAACTCATGATGCCGGCCCGACTTCTCCAGGCGCTCCTCCGGCGGCATCCCCTTGGGAACCTCCGCGGCTGCGGTCTGGATGATGCACAGCGAAACCGTAGCGGCAACTGCAACAGCAACAAGTGAGCGAGGGAAATGGAACATGGCGCGGGCCTTTCTCGAATGGGGGGAACTCCTGGGATGGACCATTGCCGCGATTATCCCGCACAGTGGCGCGTTTCGCAATCATGTTGAGCGATTTTAGGGCAATCTCAGGAGTTCCGATTTTCGACGACGGACTGAGAGGCTGTGAAAAAATTGAACTGACGCAGGGGTCGCCACCACAACATCAGCCGCACCGCCGGTTTTTCGGCGCTAACCGGGGGCTAGCGCCCTCCGGCTGATGTTTGATGCCGATTTTTTCACAGCCCCTGACGGCTGATCGCTGACAGCTAGCGTCGCCCCGTCATTTCGACGCAGCTAGAGACAATCTGGCACTCAAGTCGTAAGATGAAGGCTGACGGGAAGCTATCCGCCTCACCCTCACTTACTCGGAGGCTCAGTCCATGTTTGCCAGGCTTTCACGACGTCAAGTTCTCGGTGCAGCGGCCGGTGCGACGCTCTCATTCGGCGATTCGCAATTCTGGAGCGGCTTGCCCGCGGTCTCGGCCGCCGAAGCCAAGTTGGATCCCAATCTGGTGCGGCTGGATAGCGGCATCGAGCCGCTGGTTGTCTTTCTCGAGACCACTCCGCGCGAGCGATTGCTGGAAGAAGTTGCCGCCAAGATCAAGCAAGGGACCAGCTACCGCGAACTGCTCGCCGCGTTGCTGCTGGCCGCCGTCCGCAATGTGGAGCCGCGCCCCTCGGTGGGACATAAGTTTCATACCGTGCTGGTCGTCAACTCCGCGCACCTGGCGAGCCTGTCCTCGCCGCCGGAACATCGCTGGCTGCCGATCTTTTGGTCCCTCGATTACTTCAAGGAGGCCCAAGCCCGCGACGAGCGCGA
>JBGTJT010000335.1:0-7880 GCA_041744995.1 Pirellulales bacterium
CCGGTAGAGCGACATCAGGCCGCTCTTTTTTAGCATTTGGGACTTCTGCTCCCACAGCGTGGCGGCCGTCAAGTGGCCCTCGCGAACCAGAGAGAGCGAAAAAGCTGACTCTGCTTCATGTCGGGTCAGGCCCACGGCCGCGTCCAGCAGCCGATCGCGGTCGATGCCGCTGGGCATTTCGCCCGCTTCGGTGGCAATGCCTTCGGCGATCAGGGCCAACTGTTCCCGGTCTGGCAGTTCGTGCTCGACGATAACGAACAGCTTTTCCAATTCTGTCGGGATCTGCACAATCGGCGACAGAACCACCACGAACGTGCGGCTCTGCTTGCCGGCTACCAGTTGCTGGGCCAGTGCCTGGACAATTTCGGCCGATTGCAGGAAGCGGTGGAAGTTTTCCAGGACCAGGATCGCCGTGCCGTCGGGCGTGGCCAGCGCCTGCAATGCCCGGATCGCCGCCAGCGGATCGCCGGCGCCGGCTTCGACATCGGCGCCCTGCACGCGTAAGCCTTCAGCCACGTTCCAGGTGGCCAATTGCCAATCCTCTCGTTGGCAGAGTTGGCCAAGCGCCTGCAAGGCGTCGGCGTGCTCGTGCGATCGGAGCCAGATGCCTGTGAAACAGGCGCGGATATACTCCGCAAGCCGCTCAGTGAGTGTCATGTAATACCTCCTCTGTTTGATGTGATAAATCGGCCGGAACGGGCGGCCGGCACTCAGGTGCGTTTAGCCCTGTTCCAGCCGGGCGATCTCCCGTTCCAGCCGGGCGACCTTTTTTTGCTGCTTTTCCACCGTGTGGAAGGATCGGCGCAGCTTGGTTAGCCAGCGGGCTAAGCTCTGCTGTTCCTTGGCCAGTTGGCCTCGCTTGGCGGTGAGCTTTTGTTGCTGGCGAGCCTCAGCAAGTGTCTGGTGGGGTGGCCGCAGGACGCGGCGGCGGGCTGTGCTCATTCGGCTACTGCCCCTCCCGCAGCCGCTGCTGCTCGCTTTCGGCGCCGTAAAACTCGGGCGTGAGCTGCTCGACGGTCCGCTTGCCGAGCGACGTCTCGATGAAGCGGCTAGCCTGTTGGCATTCGCTGCCGGTGAAGCCCTTGGTTTCGACCCTGGTTTGACCGTCCGGGGCGACGGTGATTTCGATCGTTTTACTCAAGCTTCACCTCCCACGCTGACAGTCACTTTGATGGAGCCGTCCTCAAGCTTCTGCTCGGTGCAGGTATGGCCGGCGCGTCTGGCTTCCAGCCGACACTTCTCCACCGCATAGCTCTGCAAAAACTCGTCCAGCCGGCCGCGATTGCCCCAGCGGTTGTTAAAGTTGTCAAAATGCACGGTTCCAGTTTCAACCTCGCAGACGATCGGATACCGCCAGGCTGGAAGTTGCACTTGCCAGCCGGTCCGCAGACCGCTGAACAGCCGCGTCTCGCCATAAGTTGGCTGGCCCAGATTGAGCCGCCGGCAGGCGGCCTGAATGGCGACTGGATCGCGGACCTCCATGTGTATCTCAACGATATGACTCAATGCGTTTCTCCTTCTTCGTTGGGTTCGGTGTCTGCCGGCGGCTCGTGCTTGGTGAGCCGCGGCGTTTCGGTCTTCGATTCGCCGCCATCCGATAAGTCGTTCACGCGAGGCAGCAGCACGGGCTGCTCCCGGACCAGGTCGAGGATCAACATCTCGCTCAGCTCCGCGTCAGCGCCGGCGTCCTTGTTCAAGGCGATCAGCAGCATCAAGCAAAACGCCAAGGCGGCCACGGCTACCAGCGCGGCCCCCAGGGCCTTGGCGGAAGGCAGCAGGATGGACTCCGTGCGGCGGTCTTTCGCGATCTGCTTGCGTTCGACTTCCAGGCCGGTAAAGCCCTCATTGAGCGTCGCGCGTTCGGCTTGTAGTTCCTTGTGGACGGCGACGATTTCTTTGCGGGCTTCGGCGTCCGCTTCGACCAGGCGTTTGGTACCCTCGGCCACTTCGCGGTTGAGATTCGCCATCTCGGCGTTCTGCTCCGCCTGCCGGTCGGCCGCCTTATCGGCGACTTCCGCTGCGTGCCGGTAGCCGGCGTCGTCGTCGCCGCAGGCTGCGAGGATCGCGAGCATCAATGCGGCCAGCAGGCCGCGACGGATCAGGGTTGGTTTCATCAATGCCTCCGGTGGTGAAAAATGGCCCTGAGCAGTTTTTGCAGCGCCCGCCGCAACCGGGTCTCACGAATTAACGCGAGTACGGTGATCAGCAGCGCGCCGGCCAGGGCGGCCAAAATGAAATTGTGCATACGTCGTTAAGGTTCCTTACAGGGTGACTTGAGTGTGAACCGGCATGGGGACTCCGTTAGTTGGCTAGGGGAATGTCATTGCCAATGTCGAAGGCGGGCCGGTATCAACGCTCCGGCCTCGTGGGGATGAGCTTTGGGGCCAATTGATGTGGCTCTCGCTCCGCACCAGTTCCGAAAGGGCCAGTTGTTGCGGAGAGGCGCTCGTGGGCGAAAAGGCAGCCGGCAGCCTCCCTGCCGCCGGTGAAGCCGAGTCGGCTTCAAACAGGCAACCCGGCAGATGCAGGGCGCCTCGGTGATGCAATGGCGTCGACCACCGATATTCCGAGCACGCTGGTGCGCAGCGCTTCCAGGTCGGCCTGCGGCCTGTGCGAAGTCAGGCCGCCGCCAGACGCAGCCAAGCCTGAAGGGAAGTGCAAGGCGCCGGAGACGCCGCTTCCGGCCCCAATTCAGACTCCCGCAAGACGTCCCGCCGATCGATGGAGTCTTGTGGGAAGATCCCGGCCACTCGATTGTCGGTGGCCTAAGACATGAGCAGCCCTTGGATACTGGCCCAGCCATTGCCGACTAACTTATTGAGGGAGGTCTTTCTCCACCGGTTCGAGCGACTGGGCGATCTGCTCATAGGTCGCTCGGCAAGTCTCAAACTGACTCAGCGGGGTCCAGAAGCGCAGATCAACGTTGTGGTTCGGTGTATCAACTGCGATCAGCAGGAAGACGACACGGATGTTGTTGACCTCTGCTGTGACGGTCATATCCATAGCAGGGCATCCAGCAATCTGCCTGGTGCGAGGCTCGCTGATCTCAACATCGGGGTCGTTAAAATCTATCGCGTCGACGACTGATTCAAGATGCGTTTTAAGAGACGGATCAACAAGATCCAGTTTTGATACACCTCCGAGCGACAACCCTTGGTTGCCGTCCGGGCTTATCCAAAATGGCAGATCCTGCGAATCGGTTTTTTTGGGACCGGCTTTCCAATCTCCGGGGATCGAGAGGCGGTAGGCTCCATCGACCGTAAAAATCTGAGTGAGGGCAGCGGCTTCTGTCGAGTCGGCCGCGGTAGCTTGGTCAGCCGCGGCGGCTTCGTCGGCTGCGTCGGCCTCGTTGGCTGCCTGCTGGGTTGCCTGCTGGGCTGCGTCAAATGCCTCCAGCAACAGTGATATCATCGGCAGGCCGAAGCTGCCCACAAACAGCGACGCATTGAGCAAGGTCAACCAGAGATATTTGGCTGGTGGATTCTTTCGTAGGCGCCGCCAAATGCCATAGAACAGAAAGGGCGCCGTGGCAAACAGGACAAGGAACCCGATGGCGACGAAGGCAAGGAACTCTCGTCCGGTCAAATCCTGCATCATACCGTTTAGCATTACCAGGAAAAAGAAGATACAGAATCCCAGGATTCCAATTTGGGTGTGGGGTATGCGAGTTCTTGGCGGTTGTTCACGAAACGGCGACGTCGGCAATGGAGGTGGTGCTTGAGACATTACGGATGGCTCCTTAATGAACAAAGTGAAAGAAATCTATGGGGCAACTGTAGCACAACTGGACGTCAAATGCTACTTATAGTCCGTAGCCTGAAAGTCCACGTGCTGCCCATCATTGGGGCATGGCAAAACGGGCAGATATTCTCGAACGTTTCGGCAGGCGGGTCCGCGAGTTGCGCTCGGACCAGGGTTATTCGCAGGAGTCCTTCGCGGACCTGTGCGAGTTGGACCGGACTTATATCGGCGGCATCGAGCGGGGCGAACGCAACGTGGCGCTCCGGAATATCGAGCGGATTGCCGAGGCCCTGGGAACTACGCTCGCCGAGCTGATGGATGGTCTTTAGCCCGAGGTCGGCAGGAGGACGGTGGCCCCAGCGGTGCCGCCGGCTTGCCGAGCGGACTCGGCGTCATGGAAAAGCCGGAGACTCGCCAGTTCTTCCCCGTCTTCTACGATGAGGGCGTATCGCACGCTGGTCGGCTGGAACTGCGCCCGCAGGCGTTCAACCTCCTTTGCGGCCAGCGGCAAGAGGCCCTCCTCATCCAAATACGGCCTGGCAACCTCCGGTCCGTGCGGGCAGATCTCTTCCTGCCAGAATTGCAAAGCCGCCCGGATCGTGCCCAACTCTCTTGACTGCAACATGCTACGCCTCCCTGGCATGGATTGTTGATGGTAGGACGAATCGGCGTTGACCCGTCTCCAGCGGCCCTTCGGTGCGGCGTGCTGGTCGACGCCCTCGGGGTTCAGGCAGCGGCTGCTGGCCTCTTCGGACAGTTACAGCCGTTGGCCCACGGCTCGCACGGCGGCTACGTCTTTCACGTGGGTCGTGAGCTGCACCGTATGTGAGACGTCGCGTCTCCTTGTGTTTTGGGGAACAGAGAGCTTGAAAATCGCCACGGGATGGCCCATGGCTAAGCTATGGCTTCACTGTATATGCCCGATTTTCGCCGTTTCTTTAGGGCCGGCGCCCTTGCGCGCCCGAAGCCACCTCGAATAGGCGTCGTCAGTCGCAGTGTGTGCGCTGACAGCAACGCCGAGGTCGGCAGCGAGGAGCCGAGTGGCCGCAATACGAACATTGGTAGGCAAATCTTCTCCCGTCATCGCTGACCCAGGATTCGAGCATGACGGACGATGGCCTGCGGCGTGGCCGCCTGGAGAGCCGGAGGGGACGTTATAAACAAGATCGGCCATTGGTAGAATTGAGCCCGGAGGATCGACACTATGTCCAAGCATGAACAACAAGGGCCTCGCAAGCCCGCGACCAAATTTCCCCAGATTCGCAAGAAGATGTCGCAACAGAAGCCCCGGCAAGCGAAGATCTACAGAAAGAAGTGACCATGAGCGACAAGCGATTGCTAATCTATCTCGACGACCATCTGGCGCTCATGGTGGGCGAACGGGAACTTGCCGCCCGCTGTCATCGAAGCAACCAGGAGGGTCGGTTGGGCGACTTTCTGAAAAACCTGGAACAAGAACTGGCGGATCAGGAACGAATCTTGAAGGACGTCATCCACAAGCTTGGCGGCAAGGAGGGACTGGAAAGCATGGCCAAGCAGGGTGCCGCGTGGTTTGCCGAAAAGCTCGGTCGGTTCAAGCTCAACGACGCATGGCTGCAATATTCCAGCTTGAGTCGACTGGTGGAACTCGAAACACTCGCGGCGGCAGCCCAGGAGCGGGTGGCTCTGTGGGAGAATTTGATGGATGTTGCCGAGGGAGACCGTCGCCTCGCCAAGTTGGATCTGGCTGCTCGGCGGGATGAATCGAAAAAGCATCTCCGGGGGCTGAATGGGCGCCGTCGCAAGGCTGCGGCTGAGGCATTTGGAGCCAAGTAACCTAGACATCGTTGCAGGTGCTGAATTCTCCGCGGGCGACTGCTACAATCGAGCTTTGCAAGGACGGCCGCGAGTAACGGATTGAAGTTTTTATCTTCACTCTTGTGTATAGGCCAGACTATGTCCGAAGCTTTTACCGTTCGCGATCTGCGGCGTCGCTGGAAGCCTCATAAGGAGCGGCTGGGGGGAAGTTCCACCAATATCCGTTTTCACCGGGCATGCAGTTGGCTCCAGCAGGTGGAGCAGCTTAATAAAGATGCTTCTGATTTTGCGATACTGGCTCAGTGGATTGCCTTCAATGCGTTGTACGGGCAATGGGATGATGCGAGGCGGGAGCCGCAGCGGGACCAGGCGTGCTGGCAAGCATTTATCGCTCGCATGCTAAGGCTTGACCAGGACGATCGGTTGGAGAGCATGCTCGTCGAAAACAAGCCGCTGGTACTGCGAATCCTGGAAGACGAATATCTCAACAAGTATTTCTGGGAGGAGCCCTGCGAGAAACGGGCCAGACAGTCGAGAAATTCCAAGCACAAGGCCCGCAATTGGTACTTGGAGGGCAACTGGACGATGATAATCGATCAATTGCTGGGGAGAATCTACTTGTTGCGATGCCAGCTCATGCACGGGGCCGCGACCTACAACAGTAAGTTAAATCGCACGGCGATTAAGCACTGCTCGATGATGATGAATCATCTAATGCAGGCGTTCCTGCTGGTTTGGAGCGATCACGGATCGGACGAGGACTGGGGCACGATGTGCTATCCGCCGATGACTGTCGTGATGCAGCCGAGCAACTAGAGCTGTTGCGAATTTGCTCAGGAAAGCGTAGGCGGCTTGCCGGTCATCGCCACAAGCTGGATGTCGGCGGCTCTTGCCATTTTGGACAAAGCTTACGAGCCATCTCGGTTCGATCTGGGCAATGGCGAGAGCGGCGGGGAAATCGTCGTCAGCCAAAGCGGGATTCAGGATTGCCAGGGAAGCTGGCCCCAGCTTCCAGCACCGTGATGTTCTGACTGGCCAACTTGACTCGCTCACTCTCAGTCAGCTCATTAGCCCCGAAACACGCCAATCGAGTCGTTCCCTTATCGAACCAAAACAACGGTTCAGCCAACGCCTTCCCATCGGCCTCCGTAATCGGCTCCTGGCGAATCTCGAAACGCTTCCAAAGATCGACCAGCCACTTGCGATGCTCGAAGCCGATGGTTTCCAGAATGTCGTTCAGGTCGTCTTGAACGCTTGTCGGGGCTTCAATATCGGGCGTCGAGTTCATCGCCTCGACACAGCCGGAAATGGTTTCCCCTAATTTGCGAGAAGCGGCTGAGCCTCCGCGGACGCCATAGATCGCCAATAGCGACCTCGCACGGGTCATTGCTACGTACAGATTGTTGGCAAGTATCTCACCCCCGCCTGTCACGAACTGATCCACGCACGGGATCATCACGACTTCCGATTCGTAGCCCTTATAGGAATGCGAGGTCGTGACGACCAACGTGGTCTCTTGACGCTCGAACGGTCGGTTCGTCTGTACCGACAGTTCGACGCCGATCTCACTCAATTTCGGTCCCAGTTTAGCTTCCAGCAGTTGAACTACCGACTTGCCGTTGTAAATCAGACAGATGTCGTTCGGCGAAAGTCCTTCACCCTGGATGAGATGCTTCAAGTGGCTGGCGATGGCGTCGATCTCAGCCGTGCGATTGTGGAAATCATGATAGATTGGCTTGGGGCCGTCAATTTGGTTGAATCTTACCTGCAACCACTCGGCGCCATTACCTACAGCGACGTAAATTGATTCTTTCCGACTGTGTCTTTGCCCTCAACTGCGCGACACGGTCCGATGCAGAGCACCTGCACGATCTACTGATCAGGGCTTGGGATGAAGTGTCATCATCTTACAATGGCACTTGCGCGCCATATTTGACAGTCCGAAAACTACGCGATCTTCTGTCACGGCTTGGCATTCAAGTTGAATCCATCGAGGCAAATGGAAGATTCTAGGAAAGACATGAGACATGACTGAGCATGATGACGTGATTTTGCCTGGAAAGCGAACCGAGCTTGAAAACCTCTTCGAGACGTTCGCGAAGAGTTACCCGGACTCCAAACAGGGTAAGGTCCATGTAACGCTTTATGCAAAGGGTCGGTCTGTTGGTCGAGCCAACTACGAATCTATTGTTCAGGCCCACGCAAATGGCGAGTCTGTTACCGATGACATACTCCTCAAGCTGCTACCGCACTCCGACACATCTGGCAATCGGGAAAGAGGGGCTTGGATTCATGTTGCACCAGCGGTCACCAAAGACGTTAAGGAGTGGTTTCGAGGGTGC
>JBGTJT010000336.1:0-5348 GCA_041744995.1 Pirellulales bacterium
ACGTCGGCCTGACCGTGACGGATAGGCTCGATTAAGTGCGGGATTTCGTCGGGGTCGTACTCCAGGTCGGCGTCCTGAATCACGATGATCTCGCCCTCCGCCCCTGCCAGGGCGGCGGCAATGGCGGCCGACTTGCCGCGGTTGGTCTGCCGCAGCAGTCGCAGGCGGCCGTCTGCGGCGGCCAGTTTCTCCACGATCTCGGCCGTGCCATCGGTCGACCCGTCGTCGACGACGATCACCTCGAGCGAATCGACCGACAGCCGCAGCAATTTCTCCAGCACCTGCCCAATGGTGGCCGCTTCGTTGAAGGCGGGAACGAGCACACTGAGTGAAACGGGGCCGGGCATGGAGCGGTACGAGCAGGCAGTGGCGGCAGAATGAATCGACTTTCGCCGAAACAAAACTCAATTGTAGCATGCCGGGTCACCACATGCCGCCGGAAACGCTCGTCGGTTGCTATTCCAGCCGATCGAGCAGTTTGATTGTGCGAATCCCGTCGCGAACGAGTTGATCGCGACGCTGCTGATCGACGAACAGGATGCGGCTGGTCGACAACGAGAACACCGGATAGCCCTGCCGCTGTTCAAGAAGCTCCTCGTCTTCGATCAGGCACAGGTCGTTTACGTCCCACTCGGTGGCATTCGACTCGCGAGATTTCACGGCTAGGCCTATTTGGTAGTGCATTGTTACTCCCCGTTTTCTATGAGGCAGAAAAATTCGTCCCCCTGGTACAACCGTAAAAAGGGGGCGGAAAGGGACATAAAATCCAATCCTTCCCGAAAGTTTTTTCCAAGTACCTCTTGAGTGGACTGTTGGACACCGAACGGGAGGACTGCTAGAATGGGGAAGTCGTCAGTTGCATCGCTCGGTTCCGACACGTTCGCCCCACGGCCTATTCATGTCCGACGCGTCATCCGTCAGCCAGTGGATCGCCGGCCTCAAGCATGGTGAGCACGACGCCGTTCGGCAGTTGTGGTCCCGTTACGCCGTCGATTTGGCCGTCTGCGCGCGGCAGCGACTCAAAGAGTATCCAGCGGGCATCGTCGATGAGGACGACATCGTGCAGATGGCCTTTCACAGCTTATGCCGGGCGGCGGTCGCGGGGCGGTTGCAGGATGTCCGCGGTCGCGACGACGTATGGTGGATCTTGCTGGAGTTCGTGCACCAGAAGGTAGTCAATCAAGTGCGGTACGAAAGTGCCGCCAAGCGGGGCAACGGTAAGGTTCGCAACATCTCCAATTTTGATGCCGGAGGCCGCGGGACGGCGCGGTTTACCTTTGAAGAGCTCATCGATCCCCGGCCCTCGCCGGAGTATTTCGTTGCTATGAGCGAGCAGTTGCAGTACCTAATGGGCTGCCTGCGCGACGATCGCACGCGACGGATCGCCGCGCTGCGCATCGAGGGGCACACCATTGCCGAAATCGCCCGGCAGATGGACGTCACAACAAAGACAGTTAACAGGAAACTGCGGCTGATCCGCGCCGCCTGGTCGGAGGAGCTTGTTCGTGATCGTTAAACCCTCGAATCAACCCCGAGACCAGACTCCACGCTCCGTCGCCGAACGGATCGACCTCATCTGCGACGCGTTTGAGGATTCCTGGCGCAGCGGCCAACGGCCGACGCTTAGTTCGTTTCTACAGCAGACCATGCCCTCCGAGCAGCGGCAACTGTTGCGGGAACTGGTGATGTTGGACATCGAGTATCGGCGCCGCCAAGGCGAGACGGTGCGGCCCGACGACTATCTAACCGAGTTGCCCGAGTTCGCCGACGAAATCCGCGCCTTGGAACTGGCCAGCGGCGAGGACCACGAGGCGACCCGAACGCTCGATGATGATGACGATGATGCTTGCAGCTCGCTGCGCGTCCGGGCGCCCGAGGAATACCTCGCTCAGTTCCGCCTGGTCGAGCGCCTCGGTTCCGGCGGCAGCGGCGAAGTGTGGAAAGCGTGGGATACGCAGCTTTGTCGCCATGTGGCGCTGAAGCTGCTGCGCGATCTCCAGCCGAGCGAGTCGCAGCGGCAGCGGTTCGTCCGCGAAGCGCGTGCGGCGGCCTGCCTGCGGCACGAAAACATCGTGCCGGTCTACGAAATCGACAAGCACGCCGGCACGGTGTTCATTGTCGAGGAGTTCATTGAAGGAGACGATCTCGGCAAGCAGTGCCGAACGGAACGTCCCGCGCCCCGCGAGGCGGCCCGCATCTGCGCGGCGGTTGCCGACGCGATGCAAGCGGCGCACGACGCCGGCATTGTTCATCGCGATCTGAAACCGGCGAACATCTTAATGGATCGCCAGTGCAAGCCGTTCGTCGCCGACTTTGGCATCGCCAAATGGGCCGACGACTCCGGACAGATGACCATCGCCGGAGAGATCATCGGCACGCCGGCGTATATGGCGCCGGAACAGGCGCGGGGGGACGTGGCGGCGGTGGACCCCCGCACCGACGTCTATGCCTTGGGGGCGGTGCTCTATCAACTGCTGACGGGCCAAGCCCCGTTCCAAGGCGAATCCGCCGCGATGCTGCACGCGGTCGTTCACGACGAACCGCCCGCCCCCCGCACGCTGCATGCTGCGATACCGCGCGATCTGGAAACCATTTGCCTGAGAGCGATGCAGAAGGAACCGCGGCAGCGGTACGCAACCGCCCGCCAACTGGGCGACGATCTTCAGCGCTTTCTCCGCGGAGAACCGATTCACGCCAGACCGGCGACGATTGTCGAGCGGACCTGGCGTAAAGTTCGCCGCCGACCGGCCGTCGCCTTGGCCGCTGCGTCGTTGGTGCTGTTGTTGGCGGCCTGCGGGTTTGCCTTTTCGCTAGCCAATGAGAACCGCGCCTTGACGGGAATCCAAACCGTCAAGCTGACCACCGAACCGGCAGGCGCGGAGGTCACCTTTGTACCGCTCAGTGCGTCGACCGGCGAGCCGCAGCCGGAAAAAATGCTGCACGTCGGCGCCAGTCCGATCGCTAAGCAATTGACGCCGGGCGACTACTTGGTGGTGGCCGTGCTGCCGGACGGACGTTTTCACGAGGTGTTCCGTCGCGTGCCGGAACCTGGCCGACAAATGCCTGCCTCCTATCTGCATCTGCGCTGGCAGATCGACAAGCAGGGAAACACCGTTTTGCCGCAAATCCGTATACCCGAAAAGGAAGTGTCGCTCGACATGGCGCACATTCCCGATAATCCCATCGAGTTGGTTTGGGAGGCGCACCCTCGCCGGCCCAAGGAAGTGCGGCGGGTGCCGGCCTTCTTGTGCGACCCGGCGGAGTTCACCGTCGGGCAGTTTCGCAAGATACGAAGCGGTCGTGCGCCGATCGACAATCGCTGGATCGAGCGGCCGGACGAATTTGCTTTAGCCAGCACCTACGATGCCGCCGTGGCCATTGCCGAGGCGAGCGGCAAGCGCTTGCCAAGCATGGAGGAGTTGAAACGACTGGAGCAACTGCCGGGCAATAGGACCGCTCAACAGGCCGCCGCCGCGATTGGTCCGGTCGGTATCCCGGCCGAGGACTGGGTCGAAGCGACCCCTCGCATCTATGGCGTGCGTTCGAACGTCGCGGAGTGGACCACGTCGCTGCCTTTCTGGCTGGAAGGGGACGAGCGGACCAAGGGCTTTGTCGGGTTTCAAATGGCCGACTATCGCATCATTAAAGGGGGCGCACTTGCCAATCAACCGGGACGGCCGCAGTCAGCGGTCGGAGACTCGATCATGGTTTCGCGATTCGAACTCAGCCCCGACCTGGGTTTGCGGTGCGTCCGCAGCGTGCGGCCGCGCTTGTCGCCCGAGGATTTCGTCGTCGTCCTGGAGCGTACCGAGCAACCGGCTAACGTGGGCGATTCGCTGGTCGACACGACCATCTGGAGCACCACCGACAACTAGAAATCGGCCCCCGGCCTGGGATCCCCAAGACCGAGGGCCGCCGTCCTATGCTGGGCTGCGCAAAATCGGTACCCGATGCACGATCTGATTGCCCGGTTTTTGTTCCCCGCTACGGCATCTATTCGCAGAAATCCCTGGCAAAGGCCGCCCCGTTGGGGCTTGGCTCGGGCGACTTATCTATCAGCAAGAAAGAGCGCGGTTCCTGGTTGCTGACCGCTGATCGCTGACAGCTTGCGTCGCCACCATTGAAGTTGTCAAGTTGTTCGAAACATCGAAATTGGAACTACTGGAACTATTGTTCCCCCGCGGCGGCCTCTTGAGCTTTGGCGCGGAGAATCAGGGTGGGATAGGTCTCCCCATTGTCTAGATCGAACTCGGCCCGCAAAGCATAGCCGCCAGCGAGTCGGGTCGCCTTGACTTCGGTGACGACGCCGCCGCTTGGTTCGCCTGACATTTCAAATGCGACGAATCGGCGGTCGACGAAGGCGCCAATCTTGCCCCGAGCCGCCTTGCGATCAATCTGGACTTCCAGCAACTTCGCGTGGAAGGGGGCTATTTCAGGCTCTCCCTTGGCGGGTAACACCGTCACACGCAAGAAATGACGCTTGCGGTTTGGATTCAATTGACAATACCGCCGGGCAGGTCCGTCGGGAAATACATGCATGTAGTTCTCGGACACAGGTTCGTCGATGCCGGGAAACGCAGCGTGACGCTCGGTTTGGTCCTTGCCTTCCTGGCCGTTCTGCTCGGCGTGACTTGCCGCGGGTGCCAGACCAACCTGCACGCAATCGTCGTCGCCACATTCTTCGTAGGGCCAATCGTAATCGCCGACCAGCAGGTCGACTTGCGGTTCGTTGCAGGGCAAGCTGGCGAAGTAGTCGGCATGGTAGTAGGTTACCGTGCCCGTGAACCAAATCGGATAAACAGGGCAGGACCAGGGTGCTTCCAGCCCCTTTGCGCTCCCCTTGTCTGATGGACAGGGATGCGAACGATCGCCGCTACCGGTCGCGTCGTCGCCAGTGGCAACGCTCAAGCAGCAAACAATAACAACTAGCAAGCTACAGACCAACTTCATGCGTGGACTCCTTGTGCAAAGGAAAAGAACGCCGCAGGCCGAACCTTCGGCTGCCTATTGAGAGAATCGAAAACCGAAAGAGAATAGGGACATTATTTTCTGAGATTTTCCGCGCGCCGCGGAGCTACGGCAGTGAAATGACTTGGCGGTCGTCGCGGGTTGCCAAGCACTTGAGGGTGTGGATATCGATGCCGTCGTTGATCAGTCGAACCGAGCCGTCCAGCAGCAAGGCGTTGACGCCGCCGCTGTGGGCCGAAATCGGGTGTAGTCTCGCTGAGGCGCATTTTTGCGGGTGAAATGGCGCGTTGATTTGGTTGGAAAAGGGGAGTTAGAAATCGGTATTTCATAAAGAAGGCGTCCCGCGTCACATTGATGTTGCAAAACCCACAAGCAACGCA
>JBGTJT010000337.1:0-7034 GCA_041744995.1 Pirellulales bacterium
GCGCCCAGGCCATGCTCTACCTACGGTCGATTTACCTCAACGGCGACTGGAAGGAATTCGACCAACACCGAATCCAAACTGAACAAAATACGCTCTACGGGCAAGCTGCATAAAAGCGGGATGCGAGTTACACCCAAATCAGTACGCATAGCCTTTCAGCGATCAGCCTATCTCTATTCCGCAATCCCTATTCCGCATTCCGCATTCCGCATTTGCCGGGTAAACTCGGGCATTGCTTGGATCCACCCGCACGTCATGGCAACCGTCGCATGTCCGCCAAGAAAATCCTCCACATCATCGCCACGCTCGATCGGGCCGGGGCCGAGAAGTCGCTGGCCATGCTGGCGACGCATCTGCCGCAGTCGGAGTTCGAGGTGCATGTCTGCGCACTCACTCGGGGCGGACCGTATGAGGAGCAACTGCGAGAGGCGGGCGTGCCGGTGACCGTGATCGGCAAGCGGCACAAGGTCGACCCGCCCGCCTATCTGAAATTGAAACGGCACATCAGACACCTGCGGCCGGATCTGGTGCAGACGTGGATGTTCACGGCCAACAGCTACGGCCGTGCGGCGGCACGGGCGGCCGGCGTGCGGCAGATCGTGGCCAGCGAACAGTGCGCCGATCCTTGGAAACGGGGCCTGCAACGGGCGATCGATCGTCGGTTGGACAAGCAAACCGCCGCGATTGTGGCCAACGCCGAGGGGGTGCGGCAGTTTTACGTCGCCCACGGCGTCCCGGCCGACAAGATTCGCGTGATCCACGGCGGCGTCGCGGCGCATCTGCCGAGCAAGATCACCAAAGCGGAACTACTCGCACAACTGAAGCTGCCGGCCGATTCCCAACTGATCGGCACCGTCGGCCGCTTGTGGCCGCAGAAGAAACTGCGCGACCTGATTTGGGCCAGCGACTTGATCAAGGTCGCCCGCGACGGGGTTCACACCTTGATCATCGGCGACGGTCCGCAGCGCGACGCACTGCAGAAGTTCCGCGATCAGTGCGTGATCTCCGACCGGGTGCATTTTTTGGGGCAGCGCGACGACGTGCCGCAAGTGATCGAACACCTCGATCTCCTGATGACCACCAGCGCCTACGAAGGTCTGCCCAACGCAGTCATGGAAGCGATGGCCGCCGGCGTGCCGGTGGTGGCCAGCGACATTCCGGGGCATCGGGAATTGGTGATCGAGGGGGAGACCGGCTACCTCATTCCCTTGGGCGATCGGGGCGAATACGCCCGCGCCGCCAACCGCATTCTCAACAACACCGAACTGCGCAACCAGCTTGGCGAACAAGCCCGGCGGCACGTGCTGGACGCCTTTGGTTTGTCCACGTTTGTCGATGCGCACGCGAGCCTGTATCGGGAACTGCTGTAGGGCGAGTCAGCTACGAACCTTGCGAGACTCCTCGGCAACCATCTTTCCGACCAGGAAGGCGATCATCACCGCCAAGAACAACTGCCCCGCGACCGCCTCAACCCAGGCGATGGTGCGGGCCAGCGGCGTCACGGGCGTGATGTCGCCGTAACCGAGTGTACTGAGGGTGACAAAGCTGAAGTACACGCTGTGCGACAGGTGGGCTTCGACTGTTCCGGAGTCGTTCAGGCCGCGAATGGCATCGTGGTTGAGGAGGGCAATCCAATCGTAGATCAAGGCAAAGGCCAGTCCGATCAACAGATACGTGGTGATCGCGCCAATGATCGAATGGATATCGACCCTGGGGTTCTGATAGATATCCCCCAGCAGACTGAGCACGGCCACCCACAAAATCGCCACGTTCAGCGCAAAGCTCAGTGAGATCAACCACGCAGGCGAATCGCTGGTCGTGATCCAGGTGAAGACGAACGCCGGCAGGATCAATCCCAAGCCGAGATAGCGGGCTGGCCGGCGATTGCCGCTGGAGACCACGGCCGCCAGCAGGATCAAACAGAGCAGAAAATGAGCCAAATGCGAGGAGAACTCGAGCACGTAAAAGATCGGCTGCAGCAGCAAAAACAGCAGCACGGCAGCCAGCAGCGACAGGTACTTGCCGAGCCGGGCGTAAGAGGTGACGAAAAAGTCGATGAGTTTCATCTTAGTGGCGTTTTGGTTTGATTGCCTTTTCCGGCGGCGACCTCTACACTGAAATTGACGAGGTGTTAGCGTTGTTTAATCCTGAGGACATCGAAGTGACTACATTTTCGGACGTCGTAGATGCTGCTGACAGCCTTTCCGTCGACGAGCAGGAAACGCTTATCAATATATTGCGCCGTCGCATTGCGAAACGCAACCGGGAATCGCTTATTCGGGAAATAGCCGATGCACGAGCGGAGTTTCAGAATGGCGGCACACGTGTGGCTACGGCTGCGGATATCATGAACGAGGTGCGCGGTGCATCGTGAACTCCTCCTTAGCACCGCGTTTATCCGTGCAACGCGGCGTTACTTGAAGAAGCATCCGCAAGCCGCAGACAATCTGGATGCGGCTCTGCTGTTGATTGCTCAAAGAAACTCCCCCACCACCGAATCACTCACCATCAGTCCCTCGCGCGTTAGCCGCAACTGATTGCCTGCCAGACTTATTAAGCCGTACCGCAGCAACTTCTCCAGCGGGGTTCGAATAAGTTTGCTTGTATCAAGGTCGAATTCCTCGGACAGCGCCGCCAGATCGACGCCTTCGATCCGCCGCAGGCCGAATACCAATCGTTCTCGCAGCCGCTCTTCCGGCGAGAGGGTTTCGCGCTCTGCAACCGCATCTTCTCCCGCCAGTACGCGACGCATCCAGGTGGTTGTACTGCGATGGTTGATCCGCCGTTCACCCTGCTCAAAGCCGGCCGCACCGGGGCCGGCCGCGTAAAAGGTTCCGCCCAGCCAATAGACTTCGTTGTGCCGGCAGCGCCGGCCCGGCCGGGAGAAATTGCTCACTTCATAATGCTCGTAGCCGGCGGCGGTGAGCGCGTCGATCGCTGCTTCGTACATGGCCCGTTCGGTCTCCTCGGGCAAGTTGGCCAACTCGCCTCGATCGCGCCGCGACCAGTAGCTGGTGCCTTTCTCGTAGGTCAGCCCATAGGTCGATACGTGATCGGGAGCCAGCCGCAACGCGTTGTCCAGATCGCCCCGCCAGTCGGCGAGCGTCTCGCCAGGGGCGGCGAAGATCAAGTCGAGCGAGACCGATTCAAACGCAGGTCGAGCCAGTTCGACCGCCCGGTTAACATGGTGCGCCGCATGATCCCGTTCCAGCACGCGGAGCTTGGTGGCGGCGAACGACTGGGCGCCGAGACTCAACCGAGTGACGCCGGCTGCGGCCAGTCGAGCGACGCGATCGGCGGTCACGTCGATCGGGTTGGCCTCGACCGAAAACTCGCCGCCGGGCGAAAGCTCGAACCAACGGCGGACCAGTTGCAGCAACCGATCGAGCTGCTCGGCCGCCAAGTGCGTCGGCGTGCCGCCGCCCAGGAACAACGTGTCGACCGGCCTCGGATGCTCCAGCCCGCTGAGTTCCCGCGCCAACGCATTGAGGTAGCCTTCAATCAAGTCGTCCCGCCCGGCAATCAGCGTGAAGTTGCAATACCCGCAGCGATGCGCGCAGAACGGCACGTGGATGTAGGCGCTGCGCGGTTCGAGATAAGCGCGGTCGGGCATGAGAACTAAATCCTAATCTCTAAATCCTAAATCCTAAACAAATTCGAATGACCGAAGCTCGAATGTCGTGGGTTTTTGATCATTCGAGTTTTGAAAATTGTTTAGGATTTCGATATTAGGATTTAGAGCTTCTCCCGCTCAGAGCCACAACTGCAACCGTCCGTCGAGCATGTCGGGGAGTTGCTTGTCGACGATGCGGCGGATGCGGTCGTCGTGGTAACGGGTGCTGAAGTGGGAGGCGATGATCAACTCGTTCTTGAACCGCTCACGGCGCTCGATCACATCGTCGAGGTGGATGTGCCCGAACTTGTGGATCTTTTCCTTGCGATGGCTCTTGTGGACGAAGGTGATCTCCATCACCAGGATCGTCGCATCGAAAAAGGCCGCGTGCCGATCGAGTCCCACCGGGTTGCTGTCTCCCAGGTAGGCGAACAGCGGCACCCGCGTCTCGGCGGTCACTTCGGTTCCGCCCAACCGCAGGTCGCGGATTTGCTCGCCGGCAAGATGGCCGTATTCCGGCTTCAATTTGCGGCGGCGTTCCCACACGATAAAGCCGAACGACGGCACCGTGTGCTGCGTGTCGTGGACGGTCACCACATGCTCGCGCGACAGCTCGATCTCGCCGCCGGCTTGCAGCGGCAGCAATTCGCACGGCATGCGTCCGCGGTCGAGTCGCGTGAACTGCCGCAGAATCCGCTGTACCGGGTCAATGGCCACCTCGGGCAGGTAGATCACCGGCGGCTCCATCTTCATCATCCGCCGCCGGGCAATGTAGACCGGCAGCGCCGCGATGTGATCGAGATGCCCGTGCGAGACGAACCAGGTGGCCGTGCCCATGAAGGACCACGGCTGGCCCCCCAGATCGAAGCCGATCTTCAACTCCGGCACGCGCCAGTAGGTCTGCACGGCAGCGCGCGAGTAACCCTCGACCGTAAGGTTGTTATGCACCAGCGTTTTGACGGGCATGTTGTCGAGCATCGAGCGGCAATTCGCAAAGGCAAGCAGGCGGACAAGCGGGAGAATCCCACAGTTTACGGCAACGGCGGAAGATTCTCTAGTCGCGCCTGCCGCATGGACACGCTTGCCGCACGGGGGTTCGCCAGAATGGTGCCCCCGCTTCCTTGAGGGAAGGCTCAAGAATAATTTCGATATTTGCGGGTTCTTGTTTGAACAGGAGGAAACGGAGAGAACGGAGAGAAACATGACTCCGTTGCCTCTCGTCTCCTTTGTTGTCTTGGAAATCAGTAGTTGAATATTCGAAAATGCCTGCCGCATCGATGAGTCTCAACTGTGTTTGCTGACGATTGCCTTCCGTTTGAAAGAATGTCCCAACGAGCTGGTCTTGCTGATAGAAAGCGGAGTTCGTCAATCAATTGGTAAGCATAGTGTTGTTTGATCCGATGCGCTCGAGGAGGATTCGCAATCCATTCCAAGCTCTTTCAAATTCGTCGGGGAGCAAACGAAGTAGACGAGAGGCAACAGAGGCGATTCACCCCTCCGTTTTCTCCGTTTCCTCCTGTTCAAATGCCGAAGTTGGTCTTGAGCTGACACTTACACCGGCTTGTGTTCGTAACCGTCGATCAGGGCGGGATCGAGTTCCAGGCTCCCGTTTTCCGGCAGCAGCACGTAGAGTTCCTCGAACAATTCGTCCTGTTCGGTGCGCACCTGATAGTGCCGCACGAGTTCCAGGACCGCCAGAAACATGCCGATCTGCGTCGACTTGTGCATGCCGGCTTCGAACAGCCGGGAGAAGGCAAGCCGCTGTTGTTGCCGTAATTGCTCGCCGATCTGTTGCATGAACACGTGGATCGGCGTATCGTCGTAGACGATGTTCGAGGGCTGCTTGACGCGAGCCTCCTTGAGAATGCGGGCAAAGGCGCTCACCAGATCCCACAATTCGACCTCGGAGATTGGCTCGTCGGCCAACTCGCGCCGGCGGGTCGGCAGGTCGTTGGCCACCCGCGTATAGCGCTGCTGCCACTGGCGGCCCTGATCTTCGAGCATGCTGGCCGCGTCGCGATACTTTTTGTACTCCAACAGGCGGTGGACCAGGTCTTGGCGAGGATCCTCGATTTCGCCCTGCTCCTCGTCGCCGCGGGGCAACACCAGGCGGCTTTTGATCTCGATCAGCGTACTGGCCATTTCGAGAAAGTCGCCGGCGGCGTTGACGTCGATCTGCTCAAGAACTTCAATATAGGCCAGAAACTGGTCGGTAATCACGTGGATCGGGATCTCGACAATCTCCACCTCATGCTTGCGTACCAGGTACAGCAGCAAGTCGAGCGGGCCGCGGAAGGTATCGAGATCGACGCGAAAGTTCATAGTAGGATGGGACCATTGTCCCGTCCGGTCCATAACTGAATTCGCCCGCATTCAGATGAGTGAGCGGCTTGCCAACGCCTCGTCCGTCTGAATTCTGGCGAATTCAGCCACGAGACCCGTTCCCTATCGTAGCGCGGTCTGACCGGACGGGACAATGGTCCCATCCTACTTGCTCGGCAAAATCGTTACAATTTGCCACATAGCTTCATCGACCCGCCGTGCGAACCAACTTGAGAACGAAAGACGCTAGCGTGAGTAATAACGAGCGAATCTGGGCGCCCTGGCGATTGGGATATATCAAGGGCGAGAACGCGCCTCCCGCCCCCAAACCGGCGGCCTGGCTGGCCGGGGCTGACAAGTCGTGCTTTTTCTGCCGAGATATCGCCGAGCACGAAGCGGCCCGCCAGTCCGCTACCGACGCCGCCGGTGTGGACCAAATCGATCGCGACAATCTGGTACTTTTGCATGGGCCGTTGACGCTGACCGTGATGAACCGCTACCCCTACAACAACGGCCACCTGCTGATCGCGCCCCGCCGACATGTCGGCGGACTGGAGGATCTCAACGAAGCAGAGCATGCCGAGATCGCAGCCCGCATGACGCAATTGGTCGAACTGCTCAAGCGGCTGATCAACGCGCAGGGATTCAATATCGGATTGAATCTCGGCCAGGTGGCCGGCGCCGGCGTGCCGGGTCACTTGCACTGGCATATCGTTCCTCGCTGGGCTGGCGATACGAACTTCATGCCGGTCGTCGGCGCGGTCGACATCATCTCGCAATCGCTCGAGTCGCTGTGGGAAGCAATCCGAGCGGAATTGGAGTAGCCGCGGCGCCATGACGAACACCCACCATAACTGGGCCGGACTGCAAACCATCGAGCAGCGCGAAGCGGCCCTGCTGGCGCCGTATGCCATGCATTCCAGCCAATCGGCCGGGCGGAAGTATCCTGAGCATTCGCATCGGGTGTAGTCTCGCTGAGGCGCATTTTTGCGGGTGAAATGGCGCGTTGATTTGGTTGGAAAAGGGGAGTTAGAAATCGGTATTTCATAAAGAAGGCGTCCCGCGTCACATTGATGTTGCAAAACCCACAAGCAACGCA
>JBGTJT010000338.1:0-7944 GCA_041744995.1 Pirellulales bacterium
CGATGCCGAGCAGGCTGAAGGTGTGCAACTTGGCGAGCATGGGGGCGCGCTCCTGGTGGACAAGAGTTCTCCCCATTGTGGAGGAGCGGAGCGAACGGTTCAAGTAGCAACGCGGCCGGGGCTTCGCTCGTGGCCGGGGCATCTTGCCCCGGCATGGCTTTTTAAGCCGGGGCTGATAGCCCCGGCCACGACGTTGCGGAAGCGGCCTATAGAACGATCCCGCGACAATGCGGATGACGCTCGCCCCTTGGCGCAGTAAAATGATCCTATGAGTACAACCAGCCCGATGACCGCCGAGCAGTTGTTGAATCTTCCCGACGATGGGAACCGTTACGAACTTGTCGCGGGAGAGCTGCGGATGATGAGTCCGGGGAGTTGGAAGCACGGAAAGATCGCCATTCGTTTGGGTAAGGCTATAGCAGTTCACGTCGATGATCATGAGTTGGGCGTATGCTTCGGCGCCGAAACGGGCTTTTTGATTGGCCGCGAACCGGATACCGTGCGAGCGCCGGACGTCGCGTTTGTTGCGCGGGAGAATATCCCATCGCCGGAACCGCAGGAGACTTACTGGCCCTCTGCCCCAGATATGGCGGTCGAAGTCCTTTCGCCGAACGATCGAACGGGAGAGGTCGACGAAAAGATCGGCGATTGGCTGCGAGCAGGCTGCCGACTGCTGTGGATCGTCGATCCCAAACTGCACACGATCACCGTGTACCGCTCCACGACGGACGTGCAATTCAACACCGCCGACGAGACCGTCGACGGCGGCGAAGTGCTGCCCGGCTTTCGGTGTTCGGTGGCGGAGTTGCTGGGCAGCGCCTGAGAGCCTGTGAAAATATCGAAGTGAAGCATGGGGTCGCTAACCGGGGGCTAGCGCCCTCCGGCTGATGTTAGATGCCGTTTCTTCCACAGGCCCTGACGTGTCGGGGTGCTCGCATAGTCGCAACTCGATCCGCGACAAGGCTGATGACGTCCGTCTGCTGGCGCAGTAAAATAATCTCATGAGCACCACCAGCCCGATGACCGCCGCGCAGTTGTTGAATCTTGCCGACGACGGGAACCGTTACGAACTTGTCGCGGGGGAGTTGCGGATGATGAGTCCCGGAAGTTGGGCGCATTCGGAGATTTCACTGAATATTGCTTCGCTTTTGCGGGAGCATGTTAAGAAGCATCGACTGGGCAAAGTGCTGTCGAACGACCCAGGTTTCCTTATCAAGAGCGATCCCGATACGGTGATCGCGCCGGACGTAGCCTACATCGCCAAAGGGAATATTCCGCCCGATTTGGCGAAGCAGGGATATTGGCCTGGGGCGCCCGATATGGCTGTGGAGGTGCTGTTACCCAACGATCGCATCACGACGGCCGAAGAGAAGATCGACCGTTGGCTCGCAGCAGGTTGCCGGCTCGTGTGGTTCGTGAATCCGCGGGCGTCCACGATTCAGATTTACACTGCCAAGGCGGAACTGAAAACCAAGACCATCGACGACGAAATCGACGGCGGCGAGGTGCTGCCCGGCTTTCGGTGTTCCGTGGCGGAGTTGCTTGAAATAGGATGATGCAATGAAAAGCCGCCCCGCAATCCAAGGATCGCAGGGCGGCTTCGTTGTCGGCTCGAACTAACGGATTAGGCCGTTGGCTCAGTCGCCAATCGCTCCGCCGATGGCGCCGCCGATGCGGGCGCCGTCGCGTCCGCCAATAGCGCCGCCAATGGCCGAACCGGCGCGATAGCCTTCGTAGGAACCGCGATCATAGCCGCGACGGCCATAGCGGTCGCCGTAGCCGTACCCGTATCGATTGCCGTAGTAGCGGCTGTCGTAATAGGTACGGGGGCGATAGCTGTCGTAGTAATAGCCGCCCGTGTTGTACGAACCGCGGTAACCGGCCGTTACTCGTCCATCACCGATGTTCAGACGAACATAAGTGTCGGGGTTATAGCGACGCCAACTGCCGCCACGGTAGTACACCCAGTAATCACCAGGCATCCAATACCACCACTCGCCAGCATGCTGACGGTAGCGCCACTGGTCGCCACCGGCATGCCGGCGGCCCTGATCGCGGTCTCGGTCCCAGTCGCCTCGGTCGCGGTCACGGTCTCGGTCCCAGTCGCCCCGGTCACGATCCCGGTCACGGTCGCGATCCCAGTCGCCTCGGTCACGATCCCGATCTCGGAAGCGGGCGTCGACATCGGCGTCGAAATCACCGCGGACGCCATCACGACGCACGTCGCCACGAACGCCAGCGTCGACATCGCCGCGCACACGGCCATCGACATCGCCGCGCACACGGCCGTCTACATCGCCGCGCACACGGCCGTCTACGTCGCCACGAGCATCAATGCCTACGTCGCCGCGGGCGTCAAGGTCGGCGCCAGCTCTAGGAGCTTGGCCGAGATTTCCACCCACATTGCCGCCTACCTGGCCTCCCACGTCACCTTGTACGCCCGGTCCTTCGACCGCGCCGCCCACTTGTCCACCGACATCTACATCGGCGCCACTTGGAATGGGCGGACCGTCCTGCGCCCAAGTCGGACCGGTGCCGACCACGACAGCCAACCCCAGTAGCCAACATGCAAATTGAATCTTCATCGTCTTCTCTCCATACCTGATAGTCTGCCGAGCGATTGAGCGAATACAGCAACGCGAACGGCCCGCTCGGCTGTGCCGTTCCGATCCAACAGCAGTTGCATACGCTGTGCCATTCGCGCCAAAATCGCCTAAATTGCCAAATTCAAGGGGGTGCTACCGGTTTCCCTCATGTCAGAATGTCGCGGAAAAGGCCGCTCGTGGCGTGCCAGGCGACCGTTGACCGCCGCGCGTCCAGGCAGTTCTCCGCTTGCGGGCGATTGGATAGAATAGCGACAGCCTGGCGTCGCTTTGATAGGCATTGTAACGACGCATGATCGCATGAGAGATGCACACGACGAGACGGCGGAATCGTTCCATAATCATGCCGGAACGGAACCCCGCCATGGTGGAGCGGACCCCCAGTACGACCAGCGCGAAAGCAAGCTCCGCCGCCTGATCGCCCACGAAGCAGCGCGATTGATGTACCAACGGCAGGAGTCCGAATACCTGCGGGCGAAAATCAAGGCGGCGCGACGCTGTTTTCGGGGTCGCGTCAAGCCGGCTGATCTGCCCAGCAACGCGGAGATTCGCGACGAGATCCAGTCGTTCGCGCGGCTCTACGAAGGAGACCGGCGGACGGAGAATCTTCGCGAGATGCGCTTCGCGGCCTTGCAGCTCATGCGACTGCTGCGCAACTTTCGGCCCCGGTTGATCGGCAGCACGCTGACCGGCCACGTGCGGCGGGGCAGCGATATCGATATCCATGTCTTCTCGGACAGCCTGGAAGCGGTCGCGGCGATCATCGAGCAACAAGGCGTACCGTTCGGCGTCGAGAGGAAGCGGGTACGAAAGGACGGCCAGGAACGAACCTTCACGCATATTCACGTGCGCGACCGCTGGCCGATCGAGATCACCATGTATGCCGCCAACATGGCCCATTACGTGTTCAAGAGTTCCATTACCGGCAAGGCGATCGAGCGGGCGAGCATCGCCGAATTGGAGCAGTTTCTGCAGCAGGAATACCCCGAGGTCGACACCGAGCTAGCGGTGCTCGAAGCGGAACAGAAGGTCGATCGGTTTCAGATTTACGAGATGCTGCTGCTGCCGTTGGAGTCGGTCAAGCAAAGTCCCAAGTGGCATCCTGAAGGGGACGCGTTGTACCACAGCTTGCAGGTGTTCGACCTGGCCCGCGACGAATTGCCGTATGACGAGGAGTTTCTGCTGGCAGCGCTGCTGCACGACGTTGGCAAGGCGATCGACAAGCACGACCATGTGGCGGCCGGATTGGAAGCTTTGGAGTCGTTCATCACAGAGCGAACCACGTGGCTCATCGAGCATCACATGGAAGCCGGCAGACTGCTTGCCAAGGAGCTCGGCTTTCGCGCCGCACGACGTCTCTCGTCGCACGAATGGTTCGAGGAGTTGATGCTGCTGGCCGAATGCGACCGCGCCGGCCGCCAGCGGGGCGTGCCGACGCCGGACGTGGAAGAGGCGCTCGACTACATTCGCGAAGTCGGCGAGATGTGCGGCTAGTGGAGTAAGCGGTTTTGTTGCGGCAGTGCGGGTAATGGCATCCGATTTGCATCCGTGAATCAGGAGGTATTCCATCATCCATCAAACAGGAGTGAACCGTCATGTTGCCTACTACCGTGGATCGCGTGCCCCAACATACCCCCGCACGCTATAACCGCCGCATTCATTCGGACACGCAGTTGAATATCTACGAGTCGGCGGCCGGCGGCTCGCAGGTGATCGCCGAGCGGCTGGCGGAGTTGGATCGAGAATGGGACATCGAGCGGCTGCTGGAAGCAAATGCGGCGTCACTGGCTTTGACCGGCGTCGTCCTGGGGGCGACTGTCGACCGGCGATTGCTGATATTGCCCGCCGCGGTGACCGCCTTCCTGCTACAGCACGCTTTGCAAGGCTGGTGTCCGCCGGTGCCCTTGTTTCGACGTCTAGGGTTTCGCACCGCCGGCGAGATCAACGAGGAACGTACAGCCTTGAAGCTGATTCGCGGCGACTTCGACGGTGTGCGGAACGAAAGCCAAAGCCGCATGCCGAATGTGGATCGGATTCTGGCCGCGGTGCGACGTTAGATGGCCAACTTGCGCAGGCTGGAAGACTTGTTGACTCGCTGGGGCTGGAGGCCCCAGCCACGTTTAGAACCGGCCGTATAGTTTGTCGCGCTGCTGCTGATTCCACTTCAGCTTCTGCTGCTGGGTCATGCTGGCGAAGTCGGGCTGGCCGTTGTCGAGCACCGGCCAGGGGGACTTGCCGTCGGTCTTTGTCGGACATGATTGGGGACTGCCGCCCCCGCAGCCACACCCGCAGTCTTTATTGTTGGACGCTGTGCGTGGCTTCGACGAGATGGTCGACCCGTTGGAGGCCGAAACCGGCACACCGGCCGGGACGCTTGCGCTGCTGCCCGCGTAGCTCATCACCTGGCTGGTCAGTTGCGTGTCTTCCTCCAAGGCTCGCCAGGGGCGGATGCCTAGTTTGCCGAGCACCGCATGATAGGCCGGCACGGCCTCCTCCGGCGTGATCTCGCCGTCGGCAATCAGCCGCAGGAAGTTGACGAAGGCGAGTTGGCATTCCGAATTATTGATCTTGCGGCCGAACAGGGCCGCCCTTGCGCCGTATTTTTTAGCCTCGGCCAACAGCTTGAAGGCGTCGTAGGTGGTGCCGCTGCTGCCGCCGAGCACGCCGACCACCAGATGTGGATCGTAGGTAACCAGTTCCTCCATCGACTTGGGGCCGTGGTAGACAATCTTCAGAAAGACCGGGCGGCCCGCCGGGGCCACGCCCGCCAGTCCGCGCGCGATGTGATCGTTGACAAAGCCCGGCACCCGCTGCGGATCAAGCCCGTGGGGATCGTTCGGATCGAAGACTTCCAGAAAGTGCCGAAAGCCGACCCGTTCCGCCTCTTCGCGAAAGGCGTGGTATTCGTTGAGCGTTCGCATATCGTCTTCGAGACGATTGTTGAAGGTCACGCTATACAGTCCCAAATTCACGCCGAGGGTGCGCTCCTGGGGCGTGCAATCGAGGTGACCGCATTGCAGGTGATCGAGCGAGGCGGAGCGAAACGGCCGCGACGGGACGCTGGCATAGTATCCGCCGCGGACGGCGAACACCTCGGTGGCGTCGTTCGCTCGGGCGGCCGGCGTGACGTGGCTATGGTCGAACAGCCGCTCTTGGATCGTCAGATGCGCACTGGTGTGGGCCGACATCAAGACGATATCGACCAGTCCCTGCCCGGCGATCTGACGAATCTGCTGGCGATACTCAGCCAACGTCTTGGCGCGGGCTTCGCTGGCGTGCGTCTCCGGCGACTTGCCGGGCGCGGCGATGCCAAACGCCATGTCGGCATCCTTGGCGTCGGCCAGAATAAAATCCCGAGCGCCGTGCGGATCGGCGTGGATGTTGGCCAGTTTTTGATCGAGTGATTTTTGCATGTTCCTACGATCTACTTGGCCGTTCCGACGCGTTCCAGTACCGTGTTGACCGTCTGCCGCAGCACGTTGCCGCTGGCTCGCAGGGCGGCGACTTCCTTGGGCCACAGGTCGATTTCGTAGGTCGCCGCCACGCCTTGTCGTCCAATTACAGTGGGCACGCTCAAGGCGACGTCGCGAATGCCGTAGCAACCTTGCTGCACGCTGGAGACCGGCAGCACGCACTGCTTATCCAGTGCGATTGCCTCGATCACGTCTTGAATGGCCACGCCGACCGCAAAGCCGGCGCCCCCCTTCTTTTTGATCACCTCGGCGCCGGAGCCTTTGGTGCGGGTGAACAGTTCGGTAGCGAGCACCGGAGTCCAGCCAGGAAACTTGTCCAACGGCAGGCCGCCGATCGTGGCGCTCGACCAGATCGGTACCATGCTGTCGCCATGCTCGCCGAGAATCAACGCCTTGACCTGCGTCGGCGCCGCTTTGAGTTGCTGGGCGATCAGGCTGCGGAAGCGGATGGTATCGAGCTGCGTGCCGAGGCCGATCACCTGGCCCACCGGCAATTTCAAACGGTCGGCCGCCAGGTAGGTCAGCACGTCGACGGGATTGGAGACCACGAATACAATCGCGTCGTCCTTGTAGCCGGCCGACTCGATCGATTCGAGAATCTTGAGAAACAGATCGACGTTGCGATTGATCAGATCGAGGCGGCTTTCATCCGGCTTGCGGCGCAGGCCGGCGGTGATGCAGATTACGTCGCTATCCGGGATGTGCTCGTAGCCGCCGGAGGTAATGACCTGATCCGCTACGCTCGGTCCGCCGTGCAGCAGATCGAGCGCCTGCCCGCCCGCCAGGTCGGCATTCACGTCGAGCAAGGCGATCTCGCGCACGACCTTGCCGGTCTGCAGGGCAAAGCCGGCGCACGAGCCGACCAGGCCGCCGCCGCCGATAATACTGACTTTCATGGGATCCTCGTTGTCAGGGGTCAGGTTTCAGGGATCAGGTTTCAGGTTTCAGGAGAGGAGGGCAACATTCATGCTGAACACTGGAACCTTGCCACATGCCACATGCAACTTGCAACATGCTACTTGCCCAGCGCTGCCAACACGCGGTCGGTGATTTCCTGGATCAGTGCTTCCTGGTCGCTGCCGCTGTGGCCGTTGTGGGTTGCGCGAACGCCCGGCTCGCCGGGGCCGGCTTGTTTGGGGCCTTTGATGGGGGGCGGTGCTGCGAACGCGCGACGTTCGACGTCGGCGTCTTTCCAGCTTTCACGGAAGATGTCGTTGGCGCAGATGTCGCAATCTTCGTATTCCTTGCTCAGCCGCGGATCGGTCCACCCCCATTTTTGCTTGAGGTCGAGCAGTTCCTGCGTCTTCTGCTCGCCCAGGTAATGGACGTTGCCCAGGCTCTTGGCCAGCATCAGCATGCGGCAGTAGGAGTCGAGAATCTCGGTCCACCAGTATGCCTTTTCCACATCCTCTCCGAAGCTGACCGTGCCATGATTGGCCAGGATGATGACGTTCGTCTTGTGTACAAACGGCAAGATCGTGGCGGCGAATTCCTTGCCGCCCGGTGTTTCGTATTTGGTGATCGGCACATCGCCCAGAAACACTTCCACCTCGGGCAGCACGCACTGCGGGATCGGCTCGCGGGCGATGGCGAAGGCGGTGGCATGCGGAGGATGGCAATGGACCACGCTCTTCACATCGGGCCGGGCCTTCATGATCTCCAGGTGCAACAGCGCCTCGCTGGAACGCTTCTTGATGCCGGCCGTTTGATTGCCTTGCATGTCGATCGTGCAGATGTCCTCGGGCTTGAGAAAACCCTTGCAGTGCAGCGTCGGCGTGCAGAGCACCTCGTTATCGCTGATCCGCACGGTGATGTTGCCGTCGTTGGCCGCGGCAAAACCTTTGGCATAAATGCGCCGGCCGATCTCG